>CAIPGD010000135.1 GCA_903864485.1 uncultured bacterium
CGACAGAAATGTATTCGACCGAAACCCGCAGATCCCCCTCCTCGAGCGCGGGGGGTGCGTCCTGAGTGATGCGCCAGGTCGCCGCGTTGGTCATTCCCTGCGGGCGGGCGTTGAGACGGATCTGGGTGGGTGTGGCCTGAGTGTGGGTCGTACTCAACGTCATGGCGAAATTTCCTTGGTGAGAACGTGATGCGCGACGCGATCGCGCGCTTGTTTAATCGGTCGCCGGACCTTCTACCGCCAGAAAGCGGATGAGGTGCTCAACCAGCAACTCGGGCTCGTCTTCCTGAATGAAATGCTTTGCGTTTGGAAAGACCGCATGGTCCTGGCCTTTGGCGCCCGGGATTGCGCGCTGCATTCTCTTATCCGCGCCGCGGGCAACCAGATCTTTGGCGCCAAACACGGTCAAGAAGGGCTTCTTGAATGTCTTGAGCTTATCCCAAGCAGACTTGTTCAAGGGTACGTTAGGGTTATCGGGGCGGACCGCGATCAAGACCGGGAACTTGGCCGGACCCTGCTCGTACTCCGGCGTCGGATAGGGTGCACGGTAGGCTCGATAGACGTCATCACTGATCTTGTTGGCAAATCCCGGCTTGAGTACGAACCACGGGAAACGGGTTGCTCTTTTCATGAGTGCAGTCCAGAGGTCGAGGAACCAGTTTCCGCCGCCTCCCACCGGCATTCCGCTGTTGGAAATCGCCACCCGGTCAAAACGCTCCGGGAAATTGACGACCAGGTGCAACCCAATCGTGCCGCCCCAATCCTGGCAATACAGCGTGACGTTCTGCAAATCCATGGCGAGCAGCCACTTCGACATCCAGTCAATGTGAGCCGGCAGCGTGTAGTCCTGTTTCGATGCTGGTTTGTCGGAACGCCCGTGCCCGACCAGGTCCACCGCAATCACGCGACGCCCAGTGGCGGCGAGTGGGCGCAACATGTGCCGATGGAGGTAGGACCATGTTGGGTTGCCATGCATGAGCACAATCGGTTCGCCATCCGAGGGTCCCAGCTCGGCATGAGCGATCCGGATGGGCGTACCGTCCTCAGCCGAGATGGTCGTGTAGTGGGGTTCGAAATCCCAACCAGGCAAGCCTTCAAAGTGCAAATCAGGGGTACGCAGGATTTTCATCATTCACTGCCGCCCTGCGAGGCAACTGCTTTCTTGATCTGCTCGACGGTCACGTAGCCCCGGCGTTCAGCGTCCAGCTGTTCGAAGTTCTTCGCGACTCGGGGCATGCCCTCCTTCGCTTCGTCCAGCGTCAGCTTACCGTCCTTGTTTTTATCCGCTTCTTTGAAGCGCTTATCAATCATTGATTCGATTGACCCGCCAAAAAGTTGCGCCTGAGCGGGGCAGGCAATGGCGATGGCGATGGCAAAAAACAGAATGGATCTACTTTTGATCGCGATCGACTTTGCAAACCGAATTGGCGCAATACGAAAATTGTTCATGGGATGGTTCCAACCGTCAAGCCGACTTGGACAGGGCTTCTCGAATCTCCCTGCGCAGAATTTTGCCCACCGGGCTTTTAGGGAGGTCCGCCATGAAGTGCACATGCTTCGGGATCTTGTAACCGGTGAGTTCGAGTTTGCAATGCGCGATCACATCCTGCTCCGTGAGCGCAGGGTCCTTGCGGACAACACACAGGTGGACGGCCTCGCCCGTGACTGGATCAGGGCGGCCAATCGCTGCAACTTCGCCGACACCAGGATGCATCGCGACCACGCCTTCGATCTCATTGGGGAACACGTTAAACCCCGAGACCAGGACCATATCCTTGACCCGATCCACAATTCGCAAAAAACCCTGCGCATCAATGGTCGCCACGTCGCCCGTCCGAAGAAACCCATCAGCCGTCATCACGTTGGCCGTTTCTTCGGGACGCTGCCAGTACCCAGACATGACCTGTGGGCCGCGCACACAAAGTTCGCCACGTTCCCCCAGAGCCACCTCAACGCCATTGGCATCGCGCAACGACACCTCAGTCGACGGCAACGGAAGCCCGATCGATCCCGTAAAGTCTGGCCGATCCATCGGCGTAACTGAAACCGTGGGAGAGCATTCAGTCAGCCCATACCCTTCGGCCAAGGGCGACCGGGTCAGTGCCTGCCAGCGCTCGGCGACTGCCCGCTGGATTGCAGTCCCACCGCCTACCGACACCTTGAGCGCCGAGAAATCGAGCTTCTCAAACCCAGGCTCGTTCAACAAGTTATTAAAAAGCGTATTGACCCCTGGCAAGGTCACAAAGCGGTACTTCGATAAGACCTTGAGAAATGCCTTGGTGTCGCGTGGATCAGCGACCAGAACCGCAGTCCCACCCGTTTCGAGGCCATTGATCGCAAGGCTGAGCGCGAAGATGTGGTACATCGGCAATGCCATGATCGAGATCTGCTCATCGTTCAGATCCATCAAGGATTCAAACCAGACATAACCCTGGCGAGCATTGGCCATGACATTCAGATGGGTCAGCATCGCGCCCTTCGCGACACCCGTCGTACCCCCCGTGTATTGCAGAAACGCCAGCTCTCCAGTCTTCACTGAGACCGATCGGGGCGAAGGCAGTCGACTGTCCTGCAGGATCTCTCTCAGGTTGAGGCTGTCGGGGAGCGTGTAGGGCAGAGGCATCCCCTTGGCCTTCAGACCCGCCCACGCGATGAGACGCAGCGGCAACGGCATGAGGTCGGCGACACCCGTCAGAATGACATGGCGTAACTGGGTCCTGTCGATCACTTTTTGCAGCGTGTGCGCAAAGAGGTCGCACACAACAATCGCAGCGGCACCAGAGTCCGTGAGCTGGTGCTCAAGTTCGCGTGGCGTATACATCGGGTTGACATTGACCACCACGTAACCCGCACGCAGCGCCCCAAAGAGACAGACAGGGTACTGCAACAGGTTGGGCATCATCAGGGCAACCCGCTCGCCAGGGGCCATGCCGAGGCTTTGCAATTTGGCCGCAAACCGCGCAGACAGTTGGTCCAGTTCGCGATAAGTGATGGCTTTGCCAGTCGCTCCGCTGATAAAGGCCCGTCGATCGGCGAATTTTCGGACATTGGCCTCGAAGTACGAGCCGATCGATCCTAGATCATCCAGGCGAATTTCGGCCGGAACGTCTTTGGGATAACTGGCTAGCCAGATCTTTTCCATGTCTCCCCCAGCAAGCGCATTCCCGAATGCCGGCGCCAGCGATTTTGTTGTATAACTATTGGCATAAACAATGCCGTATTTTTTGGACCGGCACAAGTCTGGCGAACCCTGCAAACCGGTCGCACTGAACCCTGGGAAAATCCAATCCGAGCTTCGACAGTATGAATTCGAATAACAACCGATCGAGTCTCAAAATTGGAGGAATTGCGATCCTCATAATCCTGGTGATTGCGGGTGCGCTCTACTCTCAGCGCAGCAAAATCGTGATGCAACTCGCCCAGCGCATGGTGGCAAGCAGCACCTCCGAGGCGAACCCGATCGCGCAACTAAGCGACGGCCTTCACGTGGGCTTGTGTGGTGCGGGCTCACCGTTTCCCGATCCCCGGCGCAGCGGACCCTGCACTGTGGTCGTTGCCGGAAAGAGAATGTTCGTTTTCGACACCGGTGGAGGCGCAGCACGCAACATTTCGCGGATGCAACTGAACCCGGGGCAGATTGAGGCGGTATTTTTTACCCACTATCACTCCGACCATATCGATGGCCTCGGCGAACTGATGCTCTTAAGGTGGATCCAGGGCAACGCTTCAGCACCACTGCCGATCCATGGCCCACAAGGTCTGCTTCCGGTCCTCAACGGTTTCATGC
>CAIPGD010000136.1 GCA_903864485.1 uncultured bacterium
GTGGGACAATCAGTGGCTTGATCAATTGATCAATGACCCCGTGTCTTGCGCTCAAATCCCCCACATCGAGTACGTGCGCGAAGCCGGTAGCGAAGGCATTGAGTTGGTGATGTGGTTGATTGCGCGGGGCGCGATGTCAGATATTCATGAGGGGAGGGTCGTTGGGCCCGCGCCGAAACTGAGGCACCGCTTCTATCATGTGCCCGCGTCGAACACAGCCGTCGGCCATGCCATTCTAGAAAATAGTTAGATCACTGAAAGAGGATCATGATGAATAACACGATCAAAGTTGCCTTGGCGGGCGCTGGGGCCTTTGGTATCAAACATCTGGACGGAATCAAACAGATCGACGGCGTCGAGGTGATTTCGCTCGTCGGCCGTGAACTGGAAAAAACCCGGGAGGTCGCCGCCAAGTACGGTGTTCCGCACGTGACCACCGATCTGGCGGAGAGCCTGGCCTTGGCGGACGTCGATGCAGTGATTTTGTGTACGCCTACCCAAATGCATGCCGAGCAGAGTCTGGCGTGTCTCCAGGCGGGCAAGCATGTGCAGGTCGAAATCCCCCTGGCCGACCGGTGGACCGATGCCGAGGCCGTGGTTGAGGCCGCCAAAAAAACGGGATTAGTCGCGATGTGCGGTCACACCCGTCGATTCAATCCGAGTCACCAGTGGGTGCACAACAAAATCTCGGCGGGGCAGTTTCACATCCAGCAGATGGATGTACAGACGTATTTCTTTCGCCGCTCAAACATGAATGCGCTGGGTCAGCCGCGCAGCTGGACCGATCATTTGCTCTGGCATCACGCCGCCCACACCGTCGATTTGTTTGCTTACCAAACGGGCAGTCCCGTCGTCAAAGCCAACGCGGTGCAGGGCCCCATCCATCCGACCCTGGGGATTGCGATGGACATGAGCATCCAGTTACAGGCGGCCAACGGAGCGATCTGCACCTTGAGTTTGTCGTTCAATAACGATGGGCCGCTGGGGACTTACTTTAGGTACATCGGTGATACCGGGACCTACCTCGCGCGCTACGACGATTTGTATACCGGCAAGGAAGAGCAAATCGATGTCTCCCAGGTGGCGGTTTCGATGAACGGTATCGAGTTGCAGGACCGCGAGTTTTTCGCCGCGATCCGCGAAGGTCGGGAGCCTAACGGCAGTGTTTCTCAAGTTTTGCCCAGTTATCAGGTTCTCCATCAACTGGAGATGCAACTGGGCGCGTGATGGGGGCGATGGGGGCGATGGGGGCGATGGGGGGCGACGGGGTGTGATCCCGTCACTCACCAAAATTCAGGGGTAACCCGACATAGTTTTCAGCGACTGTGCGGGACCCCGCTTCGCTGTGAACGAGATAGTCCAGTTCTGCCTCCTGGAGCTTCTGACCGATCTCACCCTGGTCTGGGAAGCGGTGCATCAGGCTGGTGAACCACCACGAAAATCGCTCTGCGCGCCAGATGCGTGCGAGACAGCGCTTGGAATAATGGTCGATACCAGCGTGAGACTTTTCAATACAGGCTTCGATCAAGGCGTCTGACAGGAACTTGACATCTGTCGCTGCCAAATTCAGGCCCTTGGCCCCGGTCGGGGGCACGATGTGCGCGGCGTCACCGGCCAAAAATAACGTTCCAAAGCGCATTGGCTCGGCCACAAAGCTGCGCAACGGCGCGATGCTCTTTTCAATGCTCGGCCCGGTCACCAGATGGTCCCGTGCTTCAGGATCCAGACGATTGCGCAATTCATCCCAGAAGGCTTCGTCCGGCCATTGATCGAGATGGTCGGTCAACGGCACCTGCAGGTAGTAGCGGCTACGCGTGCGACTGCGCTGCGAGCACAGCGCAAATCCTCGCGGACTATTCACATAAATGAGTTCCTCATGCACCGGCGGGGTATCGGCCAATACACCCAGCCAGCCAAAGGGGTAGACCTTCTCAAACTCCTGAATCGACTGGCGGGGAACGCTCGCTCGGCAAACGCCATGAAATCCGTCGCAACCCGCAATGAAGTCACATTGGATGGTCTGGGTAACCCCATCCTTGATGAAGGTCACGCTTGGGTGGTCGCTATCAAAGTCATGGATTTGCACCGATTGCGCTTCGTAGTGCGTTGTGAGTCCTGCGGCTTCGCGTGCCTCCATCAAGTCCCGGGTGACTTCGGTTTGGCCATAGACCATGACCTTTTTCCCACCCGTCAGGCCCTTGAGGTCAATCCGATGGCGTTCGCCCTTGAAGAGCAAATCAAATCCGGTGTGGGGCAATCCGTCCCTGGGCAGGCGTTTGTCTACGCCGGCTTGTGCCAACACGTCGAGGGTGACTTGTTCAAGAACGCCTGCCCGAATTCGGCTCAGCACATAGTCGGGCGTCTGGCGCTCGACGACAATGGCGTCCACGCCTGCTTTGAATAGCAGTTGTCCCAGAAGCAAACCTGAAGGGCCGGCACCCACAATCACAACATTCGTACGCATCAAGCTCGACTCGGTAATTCGGCGGGACGACACGGTACCCCATCCAGATCCGGTTGTGTAAGATTGCCTGGGCGAGGGGCTTATGGCCCTTGATTAACCGGACGGATCGGATGCTCGACCTCACGCCTCTTTCAAATGCGGTCAATCGCCTGGGCGAGGGATTGGTCCGGTATCAAAGCGACACCAAGGACGCGCAGATCCGCGATGGACTGATCCAGCGGTTCGAGTTCACCTACGAAATCAGCCACAAGATGTTGAAGCGCCAACTTGAGGCGGTCTCCCCCACGCCAGATCAGTTCGATGGGATGCCGTTTGCCGATCTGATCCGAACGGGAAATGAGCAAGGTCTGCTGCTTGGCGACTGGTCGGTGTGGCGGGTTTACCGAGAGATGCGCAGTAAGACAAGTCACGCTGATGACGAGGGTGTCGCCATCGCGGTTGTTCATGGCATTCCCGCGTTTCTTGAGGAGGCTCGGGAACTTCTCAGACGGTTGCAGGAAAGAAATCGATCTTAGGATGGTTACCCAGCCAGCCATCGACATTAGCCCCGAGTTCTGGCAAATCGTTAGCAATTTGGTCCAGCGTTTTTTGCCTGAGCATCAAGTCTGGGCATTTGGTTCGCGGGCGACGTGGACCGCCAAACCATTCTCTGACCTTGATCTCGTGGTGGTTGGCCACGCACCATTGAGCCTTGCTCTGATGGCTGAAATGCGCGAGGCCTTTCAAGAATCAGCGCTACCGTTTAAGGTTGACGTTCTTGATTGGCATGCCGTGTCACCGACCTTTCGGGCTGTGATCGATTCGCATAAGGTGCTCATAAAAGGGGCAGATTGATGAACTTCGTTGACGTCCAAAACATCACTGGTCGGGTACTTGAAGTCATGGCACAGACACCGGATGCCCGGCTACGTGAAATCAGTCTTGCGCTCGTCAAGCATCTGCATGCGTTTGTGCGTGAAGTCGAACCCACAGCAGACGAATTCGAGAAGGGCTGTGCGTTCATCGTCGGACTTGGCCAGTCGACGAGTGCTGCAAAAAACGAAGCCATTCTGGCGTCGGACATCCTGGGGGCTTCAAGTCTGATCAATCTCCTGCAGGATCAATCCGGGAACA
>CAIPGD010000137.1 GCA_903864485.1 uncultured bacterium
GGTCCGCGACTGCGGGTGATGATTCGGCCCCGAGGTGCCGGGTGCTTCCAGGGATTGAATACATGGCGCTTAGTAGCGTTCACCCTCGGGCTTGTCCGTCGCATAGCTGTGGACCGTGTAGCGAATCGAGCGACCATTGACTTCTTGCCGCGTCACGCCGAAGCCCGGTTCATGGGCGGGACGGTTGACGATAAAACTCATTGCGATCGACTCGACACCGCGGGTTGAGTCAAACGCCATCAGTCGGATGTAGTGACTCTTGAAGGTCTGCCTGCACGCGTGCAGTTCGAGCAGGACTCCTGCGGGGTCTTTGAGGTCGAACATCGGCATCCCGAACATTTCCCAGTAGGTGTTGCGCGGGTGCGGGTCGTCGGTGTATTCGATACTCCACGCATAACCTTTGTTCAGACCATATTCAATCTGTAGGCTGATTTCGTCGTCGGTCAGTTCGGGCAGAAAACTGAACTGGCCCTGCGTGAGCCGGCCGGTCGGGTTGGTCATCATGAGTGTTACTCCGGATTGGTTTGAGTGCGGACCGGTCAGCCCGAAACGGCCGGGGTCACTGCGTAGTCGCTGCTATCGGTCGCCGTGTAGTTAAAACTGATATCGCCCCAGGTGTCGAGGGCCTGCCTGAGTGGCGTGCAGAAGGTGGCCGCTTTGCGCAAGATCTCGGGGCCCTCCTGGGCGATGTTCTTGCCTTCGTTGCGGGCTTTCACAATTGCCTCCAGCGCAACCCGATTGGCGACTGCGCCGGCCTGGATTCCGGCCGGATGGCCAATCGTGCCGCCGCCAAACTGAAGAACGACGTCATCGCCGAACAGGTCGATCAGCTGATGCATCTGACCCGCATGGATCCCGCCGGATGCGACTGGCATGACCTTTTTGGTGTCCGCCCAGTCCATATCGAAGAACAGTCCACGCGGAAGATCGGTCCGCGTATAGCTGTCGCGACAGACGTTGTAATAGCCCTGAACGGTCATTGGATCGCCCTCGAGCTTGCCAACCGCAGTCCCCGCATGAAGGTGGTCGCAGCCCGCCAGTCGGAGCCATTTCGCCATGACCCGAAAGGACACCCCGTGGTTCTTTTGCCGGGTATAAGTACCGTGTCCAGCACGATGCATGTGCATGATCATGTCGTTCTTGCGACACCAGTTAGCGATTGACTGGATCGCTGTCCAGCCAATGACGAGGTCGACCATGACGATGACCGATCCGAGTTCTTTGGCGAACTCAGCCCGCTCGTACATGTCCTCCATGGTCGCGGCAGTGATGTTGAGGTAACTGCCTTTGACCTCTCCGGTCATGGCGCTTGCCTTGTTGACACCGTCCATCACGTACAGAAATCGGTCGCGCCAGTGCATGAAGGGTTGCGAATTGATGTTCTCGTCATCCTTCATGAAGTCGAGACCGCCCTTCAAGCCTTCATAGATCACGCGACCGTAATTGCGGGCTGACAGCCCAAGCTTTGGCTTCGTGGTGGCGCCCAGCAGGGGGCGACCGAACTTGTCGAGGCGCTCGCGTTCGACGATCAGTCCGGTTGGCGGTCCTTTGAAAGTCTTGATGTACGCCACCGGAATCCGGATGTCCTCGAGACGCGCTGCCTTCAGCGGCTTGAAAGAGAACACGTTGCCAATCAGGCTCGCGGTCATGTTGGCAATTGACCCTTCTTCGAAAAGGATCAGGTCGTAGGCGACCCAGGCGAAGAATTCCCCTGGACGTCCCGGAACTGGCTCGACCTTGTAGGCCTTGGCGCGATAACTATCACAAGCCGTTAAACGATCGGTCCACACCACTGTCCAGGTGGCCGTGCTCGATTCGCCAGCAACTGCGGCTGCGGCCTCGATCGGATCGACGCCGTCTTGCGGCGTGATTCGAAAGAGACACAGTGTGTCGGTCTCTTTAGGGACGTAATCCGAGTCCCAGTAGCCCATTTGCCGATACTTCAGGACGCCGGCGCTGTAGCGCTTTTTGGCATCCGTGATCTGGCCTTCGGTGCTGTTTTCAGCAACGGCGTTGGGGGCGATGGGTTGATTCATTCGTTCTCCTGGATTGCAGAGGAAGTTCGATCGGGGCGGCGTTTACGTCCGAATACCCACACCCTAATCGCACTGCTTCATCAGAGAAAGTCAGGAATTATTGTCTTTTGAATCAGAAAAACTTATCGTTCTATCCAGATGAACATTACTTTGCGTCAGATCCAGATTTTTACCGAGGTCGTGCGGTGTGCCAGCATGGTGCGCGCGGCCGAATCCTTGCATTTGACTGCGCCCGCCGTGTCGATGCAGATCCGCGAGCTTGAAGCGCAGGTGGGCCTGGCATTATTCGATCGGGAGGGCCGAAAAATCCGCCTGTCAACAGCCGGGGAATACTTTCTGACCCATGCCCGTCGGATGCTCATGGTCCTTAAAGAGACCAACATCGCTATGGCAAGGCTCAAGAAGCTGGAGAGTGGCCTGCTGACGATCGGGATGGTGAGCACAGCCAAGTATTTTGTGCCGCGACTGCTATCGCAGTTCCGCCAGGACCACCCAGGCATTGAAATCCGATTGCAGGTGGCTGGCAATCGAGAGCGCTTGGTCGCCCTGATGCAGTCCGGTGAACTGGATCTTGCGGTGATGGGCCGCCCGCCTCGCGAGATCGCAACCCGCGCCGAGGCGTTCGCTGCGCACCCGATGGTGTTTGTTGCAGCCCCTAATCACCCGCTGATGGCATTTGGTCAATTTCCGGCGTCAGAGCTCGAGGCCCACCCGCTGATTGTCCGTGAGCATGGGTCGGGTACCCGAAGCACCTTGCAGCAGTTTTGCGCCGAACATCATTGTGAACTGCGAATCGCGATGGAGGTGTCCAGCAATGAGACGATCAAGCAGGCGGTGATGGCCGGAATGGGCGTCAGTTTCTTGTCACTGCACACGATCGGACTCGAGTTGCGGTCGGGTTTGTTGGCGCGACTGAATGTGACGGACACACCCGTGATGCGCACCTGGCACGTGGTTCATTTGCAATCCAAGTTGCTCTCCCCAGTCGCCGAGGCCTTTCGATATTTCCTGATCGAAGAGGGCGAACGCTATCTGGCGGATCAGGATCGCGAGTTACTGGCTTAGGCGCCAAAGAGGGATTTTCGAAGTTCGGGGGCCGTGGTTTTCGGGTCCAGCCAGATCGAAAAAAAGGCGCGGGCAAAGACCGGATCGTCCACCGTTCCGAGTGGTCGGTCGGTCCGCCAAAATCGGATGCCTCGGTTCGGAAGATTGACGCCCGTAATGGCATCGCCTTGGTTCACGTCTGGAAAAAGTGCGGTCATCCGCTGGAGCCAAGCGTCGCGTTGTGCGGCGGGGACGATACCGAGCTTTTCCATTTCTTGCAGGCTGCTCTTCGCGATCTCTCCACCCCGCAATGCGCGGGCGTAGGTCAGTCGAAGTCCGAATGTCTGTTGCGGCCACTGATCATCGCGCAGGGGTTGGGTCGACAGGAGTTCGGCATCGTAGACGGTCAAACCGAACCACCGGAAGCGGCCTTGGCCCTGGCGCCGGGCTTCACGCAAGGCATCGTCGGGCGGAAAGGGTTTGGTTGCGTCCTCGGCCTCGGATCTGGCCGGGGCGAGCATCGGTAACGCGATTGAGAGGGGTAGCGCCACCGAGCGAGACAGGATTTCGCGTCGCTTCCGACTGGCCGCAGACTGGGTCAAAGTGGGGATCACCGTCATGATTGCCTTTGATGGGTTTGGCATGTTGTGGTTCAGGGCATGCGAGAATCGCGAGCTTATCGAATGTTCCAGGTTGAATCACTTGCCTGAATTCTCCACACCCGCGCTCTTCGAATCGTCGATCCATTCGCTACCGCTCGTTGGACGCGGCAAGGTGCGCGACATCTATGCGGTGGGCTCTGATCGCTTGCTGATCATTACGACCGATCGGTTGTCGGCCTTTGACGTAGTGCTCAGCGAACCTATCCCGGGCAAGGGTCAGGTACTGAACGCAATGGCCCAGTTCTGGTTCGATCGGTTGGCATCGATCGTGCCGAATCATCTAACCGGTGTGGCGCCCGAAACGGTCGTCGCGCCGAACGAACACGCACAGGTCACAGGCCGTGCAATGGTGGTCAAGCGATTGCAGCCGATAGCGGTTGAAGCGGTCGTGCGGGGTTATTTGATCGGGTCTGGCTGGAAAGATTATCAGGCGGATGGTTCAGTTTGTGGGATCAAATTGCCAGCCGGTCTGCAGCAGGCCGAGCGCCTCCCCGAACCCATTTTTACGCCCGCGACCAAAGCCGATCTCGGGGCACATGACGAGAACATTTCCTTTGCGGAGATGGTGCATCGGATTGGCGAGCCTCTGGCTGAGAAGATCCGGTCGGTTAGCCTGGCCCTGTATCGCGACGCTTGCGAATACGCCCGAACGCGCGGGATTCTGATTGCGGACACCAAGTTTGAATTTGGTCTTGATGAGGCCGGTACCCTTCATCTGATGGACGAGGTGTTGACTGCCGATTCCTCGCGTTTCTGGCCGGCAGATACGTGGGTGGTTGGTCAGTCTCCCCCCTCATTTGATAAGCAATTTGTGCGTGACTGGCTGGAGAGTCAGCCTTGGGATAAGCAGGCGCCGGCGCCGCATTTGCCGCCCGATATCGTCGCCCGAACCGCGGAAAAATATCGTGAAGCGCTGTTCAGATTGTCGGACGACTCCTCGATTCGAGTGGGCGTCGTGATGGGTAGCGCAAGCGATTGGGAAACGATGCGCCACGCCGTTGAAATCCTCGAGAAATTTGGGGTTGCTTATGAGGCTCGGGTGATCTCGGCGCACCGCATGCCGGACACCTTATTTGACTACGCACAATCCGCTCAGGGGCGCGGTCTGCGTGCCATCGTTGCTGGTGCGGGCGGGGCTGCGCATTTGCCCGGCATGCTCGCAGCCAAGACCATTGTCCCGATCTTGGGCGTGCCCGTACCCTCGCGCCATCTTCAGGGTCAGGATTCGTTGCTCTCGATTGTGCAAATGCCGCGCGGAATTCCAGTCGCGACCTTCGCAATCGGCGAGGCGGGCGCAGCCAATGCGGCACTCCATGCGGTCGCAATCCTGGCGACGACCGATCCCGTGTTGGCGGATTCATTGACCCGGTTTCGTCAGCAACAGACTGCGGCTGCTGCGGCGATGGTTGTGCCGCCCGGGGCCTCGCCCTCGCCATCGCCCTCGCCTGCAACCTCCAAGAGATGAAACCGGCGGGCCTTGCGCCGGGCAGTTGGCTGGCGGTGTTGGGCGGCGGGCAATTAGGCCGAATGTTTTGTATGGCTGCTCAAACCATGGGGTTTCGGGTCTGTGTGCTGGACCCCGCGCCCGAATGCCCTGCAGCTGACGTGGCCGATCGTCATCTGCAGGCAAATTACGACGATCCGGTTGCCCTTGCCGAGATTGCACGCACCTGTGCTGCAGCGACGACCGAATTTGAGAATGTCCCGGCCGAGGCCTTGGGGTTCCTTGCTCGAGCGATTCGGGTCGCGCCTAGTGCCGATTGCGTTGCGATCGCA
>CAIPGD010000138.1 GCA_903864485.1 uncultured bacterium
ATGATCCTGCCAGGGCGTTAATCCCACCCGGGCGATCAGTGACTCAGCCCGTTCTCGCATTGCAGATGTCGGGAAAATACCCGCACCAAGCATCGGCATCATCACGTTTTCGAGCGCCGTAAATGCGCTGATCAAGTGGTGATACTGAAAGACAAAACCAATCTTGTGCCCTCTCAGTTGGGTGAGCGCGCGGTCTTTAAGTTGGGTGGTTTCTTCACCGCAAACTTCGAGCGTCCCGGCACTCGGTCGGTCGAGTAATCCGATGATGTTGAGCAGGGTGCTTTTTCCGGAGCCAGAGGGGCCCATCACAGCGCAGAAACTTCCCGTAGGCAAGGTGAGATCGATCTGATGCAGAACTTCGGTTTCGATCGGCGTGCCAATGTTGTAGGCCTTGCAGATGCCGCGAAGGTTGATGACTGTCGCGGGGGTGGTTTGCGACTCAGGCACGAATGGCCGCGACTGGATCGAGCCTTGCTGCTCGAAGTGCTGGGGCAACGGCTGCGCCGAGGCCGGTGATGCTGGCCAATCCGAACGTGACGATAAAGAGCATGGCGTTGAGGACGATCGGAATCATGGCCGTGCCGTCCGGGTTGCGCATCAGGTTTTGCCAGAGCAGAAGAGCGCTGATTCCGATGAGACAACCGATCATCGATCCTCCAAGCCCGAGAAGCCCACCTTGAAGCAGGAAGACCCGCAAAATCTGGCCTTGCGAAATTCCCATGGCTCGAAGGATTCCGATTTCTCTCGAGCGCTGCACCACTGAAACAACGAGGACGCTGGTGATTCCGAGCGCGACCGACAATCCTACGAAGAATCGGATTGCGGTATTCGCAGTGGTCTGTGCGCTGATCGCGGCAAAAAACTGTGCGCTGTTTTTGATCCAGCTATCGGCTTCAACGCCCGTCAGCTGAGCGATTCGTTGAGCAATGATTTCTGCGGCATAGACATCGGTCACCGTCACTTCAAGTGAAGTCACCGCCCCGGGGAGTCCAAGAAGATTCTGGGCACTTTTCAGGGTTACAAATACGGATTGCTTGTTTGCACCCCGATTACCCAAGTCGAAAATCCCGGATACGTTGAGAATTGAACTGGCTCCGTTGGCGGTACTGACGCGGATCTTGTCACCCACGTCGACACCAAAATCTGATGCCAGATCGGTGCCAATCAGAATGTCGGTTCCAGACAGCGCGGAGCGGCCACGCAGTATCTTTTCGTCCAGATGAATAATTGCGTAATGCAGTAGGGGATCGATTCCGATGAGGCTAATTCCGCGGCTGGAATTGCCTCGAATAGCGAGCGCAGAACCCGATGCGACCGGCGAGATCACAACAATTCCGGGCAGGCTGTGGAGCTGGCTTACGATGGTCTGCCATTGATCGATATGCTGCGTGCGTTGGGCCGGGGGTTGAATAACTGCTTCGACCAGTTCGGTTTGATTGGCGGTAATGTGCGTCGATGTTTGTGGTCTTGAAATCGCTGGGTGCGGCAGGATCTGGATGTGCGCCTGGGTCGATAACACCCGGCGTATAAAGTTCGCTTGAAGCCCCGCAAGGAGCGCCGACATGAAGACGATGACGCCAACCCCGATGGCGACCCCGGCCAGAATGAACAGGGTTTGTAACTGGCCTTGACGCAAAAAACGCAGCGCCACGATCCATTCGAAGGGTATCCATGGCGTTAGCATGCGATCGGTCTCATGAAGGCGTTGTTGGTGCGGATGCTGGGCCTGGTGGACTTGCTGGGCCTGGTGGGCCTGGTGGGCCTGATGGGCCCATTCGGTCGACCGAACGAGCCCGGCTTCCCTCATGAACCATCTGGGGCGCGAGAATCACGGCAACGCCTTCCGGCAACCCTTCAAGTACTTCGGTGTAGAGGCCGCTTTGAAGGCCCAGTCGAACAGATTTACGCGCAGTGCGACCCGATTGAACGATGAGTACGCTGGCGGGGCCCCCCGGCGGATTCATGATTGCGCTGCTGGGAACAACCACCGCATTTGTGCGCCGGGCGACCGCGATTTCGACGGATACCGTCATGTTCTGGCGCAGGAATTCCAGAGGATTTGGCACACTGAGCTTGACCTCGACTGCACCCGTTTGCGCATCGACACCAGGATTGATGTAGACCAGCTCCGCGGAAAATTGCGTGTTTGGAAATGCGTCGGCGGATGCGATCGCGGTCTGTCCCAGAGCGAGGAGCCCCAGGTTCTTTTCGTCGATCTGTATAACGAGTTGCATCGAGCCACTGGGTGAGAGCGTCATGAGGCTTTTGCCAGGCTGAACGACGTCGCCAACCTCGACCTGGCGACGAATCAAGACGCCAGCGCGCGGCGTCCGTACGGTCGCGTAGTGCAATCGGGACTCCGCTGCCCGAAGCTGGCTTTGGGCCAGGAGCAGGGCGTCATGCAAGACTCGCCAGTCACTGCCCCCGACCTGAACAGTCAGAACTTGCAAATCTGCTGATCGGGCCTGGGCGTCGGCAATCTCGGATGCCTTGACTGCATCCTGCAGCGCGGCGTCGGCAATGAATTTCTGCGCAAAAAGGGCTTCCTGACGGTGCTGCTGGCGAAGTGCTGTTTGCAGCGTGGCCTGCGCTTGGCGTCGCAGTTGAATGGCGACTGGACGCTGTACTTTCTCAACCTGAGCCAACCGAGATTGGGCCTGGGCGACGGCAGCCTCTGCCTGCTGTCGGGCAGCCAACAGTTCGGTCGATTCCAGTTCAACGAGGACTGTTCCCGCTTCAACCGTCTGACCTTCGGTGACCGGGACTTTGCTCACTGTGCCCGTGACCTGTGCGCCAAGCTCGACTCGGTGGGGGCTCTCGATTCGACCGCTGGCGACGACAACTTTGGTTAAGTTCCGGCGGGCGATCACCACGGTTTCAATTTTTGGGCCGAACCACCAGTGCAGACCCAGCCAACTTGTGAGCGCAAGCCCCAAGGCGCCGAGCAGAAACCAACGCATGATCGATTTGGATCGGGGGGCCGAAGCCATGTCTGGATGGTCTACCGCAATGGCGCGCGTGCCGGGGAGGGGGCGACCCGAGGCACATTGAGCAAGTGCCGATCCTAACGGCGCTGGTCAACAGTGCCTGCTAGTCAACAGCGCTTGCTGATCGACTGATTCGATCTGGCCTTAGAGGTTCCAGCCCAGGCCAAGCCAACCAAGGGTACCTTGGCGGCTTTCGACGATTGGGCTATGCGCGAGTCCGCCGCCCAATCGAGTTGTTTGCGCGCCGAAAAGAACCGAATAACGTTCGCTC
>CAIPGD010000139.1 GCA_903864485.1 uncultured bacterium
AAGAGCCGGCTGGGCGCCAACGCCACCCTCGCGGTGTCCATGGCGGTGGCCAGAGCGGCAGCCGAAGAGTCAGGCCTGCCGCTGTACCGTTACCTCGGTGGTTCGGCTGCGATGGCGATGCCCGTGCCCATGGTGAATGTCATCAACGGGGGCGCGCATGCCAACAACAATCTCGATCTGCAAGAACTTATGATCATTCCGGTTGGGGCGCCCAGCTTCCGGGAAGCTCTGCGCTGGAGCGCGGAGACCTTCCACGCCCTGAAGAAAATTTTGCATGATCGCCACATGTCGACCGCAGTGGGCGATGAGGGCGGATTCGCGCCCAATCTGGACAACCACGAGAGTGCGATCCGGTTGATTCTGGAGGCTATCGAACGGGCCGGTTACGAACCCGGTGGACAGATTGCTCTGGGTCTGGACTGCGCTGCTAGTGAGTTTTATCGTGACGGGCAGTACCACCTGGCCGGTGAAGGCCTGGCACTCTCAGCGTCCCAGTTCACCGATTTGCTGGCGACCTGGTGTGATCGCTATCCAATCGTGTCGATCGAAGATGGCATGGCCGAGAATGACTGGACCGGGTGGCGTGGGCTGACCGATGCATTGGGCGACCGGATTCAGCTCGTTGGAGACGACCTGTTCGTGACCAATACAAAGATCTTGCGTCAGGGTATCGATCAGGGGGTGGCGAACTCAATTCTGATCAAGATCAATCAGATTGGGACGCTGACTGAAACCTTCGCAGCGATTGAACTTGCTAAGCGTAATAACTACACGGCCGTCATCTCGCATCGTTCGGGTGAAACCGAAGACACCACGATCGCGGACATTGCCGTGGCTACCAATGCTATGCAGATCAAGACCGGTTCCACCTCGCGCAGTGACCGGATGGCCAAGTACAACCAGCTGCTTCGGATCGAGGAAGATTTAGGCGATGTCGCCACCTATCCGGGGCGCGATGCTTTCTATAATCTGCGTTGATCCCATACCCGCCCGGACGCCATGCGCTGGATTACGCTCCTCCTACTCGGTCTGCTCCTCGCGGTGCAGTACCCGTTGTGGTGGGGACGTGGCGGCATGCTCAAAGTGCGAGAACTCGAACACCAGGTTGAGCAGCAGCAGTCGGTCAACGCAGCACTGCGTGAGCGTAATGAGCAACTCGAAGGCGAGGTGCGTGACCTCGTCAAGGGGCAGCAGGCGGTTGAAGAGCGCGCCCGATACGACCTGGGCATGGTGCGGCCCGACGAAGTGTTCGTTCAAATCGACCCAAAACCTGCGCGTTAACTGAGTAGCTGGGCGCTCCAGGACAAGCGCCTGCGGGCCTCAACCCTGTTTCAGTGCCGAACCTTCGGGTCGGTCATGACATCACTTGATACGGCCTCCGGGCCCAGAAAGAGCTGTGCGCAGTCGACGGCATCGAAGGTATAGGCCTGATTGCAAAAATCACAACGAACCTCGACGTTTTCCCGTTCGGTAAGGATCGATTCGACTTCCGTTTCGCCCAGCATTTTCAGCATTCCACCGACCCGCTCGCGTGAGCAACGACAGGCAAAGTGCAGCGGGCGCGGCTCCCCTTCTTCTTTCGATTCTTGCCAAAACAGACGGTGCAGGATTTCTTGTGGTGTGACCGAACAGAGTTCGGTCGCCGTGATCGTGTCGCCCAGGTGCTGTATCCGGGGCCAACCATCGGTATCCTCGACGGGCAAACCACCTTGCGTGGGCAAACGCTGAATTAACACCCCGCCAGCCAGGGTGGCATTGGCCGCCAACCAGAGACGGGTCGGAATCTGCTCTGATCGGGCCATGTAATTCTCAAGCACTTGGGCGACGGTTTCGCCCTCGAACGGGACAATGCCCTGAGTCACCGGCTGGCCTCGTTCGCGGGGCTCGAGTGTGACTGCAAAGCGGCCGCCGCCGTTGGCATTGACCAGTGCCGAAAGCGGTGTCTCCGCCGGGATGCTGATGGCGGGATCGACCCCATCGCGCATCCGAACCGTCGCGCGGAAGCTGCCATCCGGCGGGCATTCGACCACGTACAGAGCAACCGGCCCATCGCCATGGATTTGCAGGATCAGGGTGCCGTCAAACTTGATGGTTGCCGCGAGCAAAAGGGCCGCCGCCACCAGTTCGCCCAGGCGATCTCGGACCGCCGCGGGCAGCACGTGTCGATCAACCACCTCGCGCCAAGCGGCAGACAGTGAAACGACCTCACCGCGCACGGCTGCGGGGCGGATCAGGAAGCGTTGAAGGCAATCAGTCATGGGGCCGCATAATGCGCCAATGATGCCCCAAGTCGATCCAGAGGCGCGCGCACTTGCCTTGCAAGCTTGGCTGTGTGCCGACCCACTCGAGAAGGCGCTGGCTGCGCGTACGCTCCAGAGCGACTGGGTTCAGGGGCGTCTGAGCTTGAGTCTGACTTTGAGCCAAACCTGGAACCAGACCCTGAACCGGACCTCGGGCCATCCCGCGCAGAACACTGCGGATCTTGCGACCCCCGGTCGCCCCGTGCGTCCCCGACTGGTCGCCGCGGGGAGCGTGCCCAATCGGCCCGCCAATTCGGCGGCTGGGCGGATCGCATTGATGCATGCGATTGCCCATATCGAGTTCAATGCGATTGACTTGGCGCTGGATGCCATTTGGCGTTTCGATGGGATGCCGCAGGCTTACTACGCGGACTGGATGTTGGTGGCCGACGAGGAAGCTCAGCACTTTTTACTCGTCTGTGAATGGCTAGCTGGGCAGGACGCCTCGTATGGTGATTGCGATGCGCATGACGGGCTCTGGCAGATGGCAGCGCGCACCGCTCACGATCCGATCGCCCGCATGGCCTTGGTGCCATCCGTATTGGAGGCGCGTGGCCTCGATGCGACGCCGATGATTCAGGAGCGGTTACGGCGCAACGCTGCGGACATGCGTAACGCGCGGGACCTTAGTGCGGTGGCCGCCATCGAAGACGCGCTAACGATTCTTGATCGAATTTTGAATGATGAAATTGGGCATGTACGGATCGGGCGTCAGTGGTTCGAGTGGTTGTGCGCCCAGGACGGGCTGGCGCCCGAGGCTACGTTCGATGCGTTGATGGAGAAATTCAACGCGCCCTGGCCAAAGCCACCTGTCAATCGCACGGCGCGCCTGGCGGCTGGATTCTCGGAGGCGCAACTGGATCGATTTTCGCAAGCGGATCGGCCATCCGCTCATTCTGGCCGTGGCAAACTACGCAATCAGTCAACCTGAACGAAGGAACCCATGAGCAAGCTTTTCGCTTCAGCCGCAGATGCCCTTAAGGGAGTTTTGCACGACGGCCAAATGATCGCGGTCGGTGGATTCGGCCTTTGTGGCATTCCGGAGGCCCTGATCGCCGCCGTTCGGGATTCTGGAGTTCAAAACCTGACCTGTATCTCCAACAACGCCGGAGTTGATGGATTCGGGCTCGGGCAACTTCTGGCGACCCGCCAGATCCGCAAGATGATTGCCAGTTACGTCGGCGAGAACAAAGAGTTCGAGCGGCAGTACCTCGCTGGCGAACTCGAACTTGAATTTACACCCCAAGGCACACTGGCCGAACGCTTGCGTGCCGGGGGTGCAGGGATTCCCGCGTTCTATACCCGCACTGGGGTTGGTACCGTGGTGGCCGAGGGCAAAGAGATCAAAGAGTTCGACGGCATCCCATACGTGATGGAGCGATCACTTCTGCCCGATGTCTCGCTCGTTAAGGCCTACATCGCCGACCAGGCGGGCAATCTGATTTTTCGGCGCACGGCGCGCAATTTCAACCCCAACGTCGCGATGGCCGGGAAGTTCACCATCGTCGAGGTTGAACAGATTGTGCCGACCGGAGAACTCGATCCGGACCATATCCACCTGCCGGGCATCTATGTGCACCGGATCATTGTGAACGCGACCCCCGAGAAACGGATTGAGCAGCGCACTGTGCGCCAGGCCTGATTCGAAGTAACGCATACCGGAGTAATTCAATGTCTTGGAACCGTGATCAGATGGCGGCCCGGGCCGCTTTGGAACTGCGCGACGGCTACTACGTCAATCTGGGTATCGGATTGCCGACGCTTGTGGCCAACCATGTTCCGGCAGGTATGACGGTTTGGCTTCAGTCCGAAAATGGATTGTTGGGCATCGGCCCATTTCCCCTCGAAGGCGAGGTTGATCCCGATTTGATCAACGCTGGCAAGCAAACTGTGACGACCATCCCGGGTTCGTCCATTTTCTCCAGTGCCGATTCGTTTGCGATGATCCGCGGCGGCAAGATCAACCTCGCAGTCCTTGGCGCCATGCAGGTCAGCCAGACCGGTGATCTCGCCAACTGGATGATTCCCGGCAAGATGGTCAAGGGCATGGGCGGCGCGATGGATCTGGTCGCTGGCGTGGGCCGCGTCATCGTCGTGATGGAACACATTGCCAAGAAAAAAGATGGTTCTGAGGATCTGAAAATTCTCGAACAATGCAATCTTCCATTGACCGGGGTGGGCGTTGTTGATCGGATCATCACCGACCTTTGCGTGCTTGATGTTGATCATGCGCAGGGTCGCCTGAAGCTACTCGAACTCGCGCCAGGCGTGACCGCTGACGAGGTTGTCAGCAAGACGGGATGTGCGCTCGATCAATCCGCCTTGGTCGGCGGGTGATTGCAGATACGGCTTGAAAGAGGCCGAAGGCTATCGGCCTGACGCGAGGCGCGCGCGTTCTTCTTCCTGGAGTCTTAGAACGCGGCGCTGAATCTTGCCGGTCGTCGTCATCGGCAAGGCCTCGATGAATTCGATCTCGCGCGGATACTCGTAAGGCGCCAACCGGTTTCGGACATGCGCTTGCAGGGACTCGGTGAGTGCGCTGAGTTGCTCGTTTGTCTGGTAGCGGTCGGGCGCGTTGAGTACCACAAACGCTTTGACGATTGCGCCCCGGTCGGGGTCGGGCTTGGGCACCACCGCTGCGTTCAGAACCTCAGGGTGTCCGATCAAACAATGCTCGATCTCGCCCGGCCCGATTCGGTATCCAGAGGACTTAAACAGGTCATCGGTTCGGCCTTGATACCGAAAATCACCCTGTTCTGTCAGAACGGCGAGGTCACCGGTGAGCCACCAGTCGCCGCGAAACTTTGCTTGGGTGGCCTCGGCGTTGTTCCAGTAACCAAGAAAGAGCACCGGATCAGGGTGGCCGTGACGATCGGCCCGGTGCACCGCGATTTCGCCAGACTCGCCAACGGGCAATTCGTGCCCGTCCTCGTCCACGATGGCGACGCGATGCCCAGGGTACGGACGCCCGATATGTCCAGCAACCGCCGGCCAACGCCGCGACGAATTGCCGACCACGTAGTTGGCTTCGGTCTGACCAAACATTTCGTTGGGCTCCAGACCCAAGGTATCGATACACCAGTCAAACACGGGCTCGCCGAGTGACTCGCCAGCACTCATTAGGGCGCGAAGTCGCAAGGCTGATTGCTCTGTCGGCGACAAGCGGGGCCTGGCCTTCATCATCTGCTTGAGGGCGGTTGGGAACAGAAACGCGTTGGTGACCTGATACCGGATCATCCATTCGAAGGCGTTGTCGGCGCTGAACCGCTCACGCGACCCGATGATCGTCCGTCCGAAGTACAGCGTCGGCAGGAGCGCGTCCCAGAGCCCCCCAGTCCAGGCCCAGTCCGCTGGCGACCAAAATCGATCTTGCCCCTCGAACCCGGCACCCGGATCGAGGTGTTGTCCGCCCCAGGGGAACCAGTCCTGGCTGGCGACAAAACCCGTCAGGTTGCCCAGCAGCGCCCGGTGTGGAATCAAGGCGCCTTTGGGCGAACCGGTCGTTCCGCTGGTGTAGATCAACACTGCCGGATCGTCGGCGAGGGTATGTTTAATTGAATGATGCTTCGAGGCGCGATCAATCATTGATTGATAGTCATGCTCAAACAATCGATCGTTCCGAAGGGCAGGGGCACATTCCTTACTGGGATCGATCAGGATCAGATCCGCTAGATCGGGGCATTCGAGGGCAGCCTCTCGAACGTTCTCGAGATGCGTCGCATCCACGATCGCGATCCGCGCCCCCGCGTCGCGCAGCCTGAATGTGAGTGCCTCGGGGCCAAACAGGACCGAGAGCGGCATGCTGATCGCGCCCAGTCGCATCGTCGCCAGGTGCGCCACGGCCGTCTCCACGCACTGCGGCAGGATAATCGCGACCCGATCGCCGACATCCACGCCCAGTGCATCCAGGGCATTGGCCAGCTGGCACGACTGTTCATGGAGTTCGCGATAAGTCAGGGGGAGGTGACGGGCGCCCGCCCCAGCTTCGATAATCGCCGGACGATTGCCGTGGGCGTCCGTTGCCCACCGTTGCGCGCAAACCTCAGCCACATTGAAGTGTCGCGGGATATGCCACCGAAACGACTGCGCCAGACGCGCATAGTCATCGGGACGTCGCTGATTACGGTGTTTAGTCATGATCTAAAAGGTAGACTTCGCGCTCCGACCTGAATTCTATTCATGATCACTCACTATAAACCGCGCCGTCCCAGCGAGTCATTGTGGGTCGAGGCGCGCGGAATTCGGCACCACATCCGTGCCTGGGGGCCGGTCGGTGCGCCCCCACTGTGGCTTCTGCATGGTTGGATGGATGGGTCGGCATCGTTCCAGTTTTTGGTTGACGAGTTGCAGATCGAGCGCCGCATCTATGCCCCTGACTGGCGTGGGTACGGACTGACCGAGCGAGCCCCGGGCATTGATGCTTACTGGTTTCCGGACTACCTGGCCGATCTCGAGGCCATGTTGGATGCGCTGGTTCCTGATCAGTCCGTTGACATGGCTGCACATAGCATGGGCGGCAATATCGCCTGCCTTTACGCGGGCGTAAGACCCTCCCGGATTCGGCGGCTCGTCAATCTCGAGGGTTACGGGTTGCCGGGTAATCGTCCCGATCAAGCCCCCGAGCGTTACGCGCAGTGGCTCGATGAGCTCAGTAAGCCCGAGCGCGAACGGATCTGGCCGAGCCTGGAGACTCTGGTCTCAAGAATGTGTCGAAACAATCCTCGTCTCGGAGCGGATCGGGCGACGTGGCTTGCACAACACTGGGCCCAGGCCGTTGAGATGCCGGAGGGGGAGGGCTGGCAACTTCGGGGTGACCCCGCCCACCGCCGCCGCAACCCCGTGCTGTACCGAGTCGAAGAGGTTTTGGCCTGCTGGCGCCAGATCACCGCTCCGGTTTTGCTGGTCGAGGCTGGTGAACCTGATGATTGGCACCAATACACCCGGGAGCCTGCGTACCGCGAGCGCCTGGCGGCTTTCCCCTCACTGCAGACGGTGACCGTTGCGGGTAGTGGTCATATGCTTCATCACGACCAGCCAGAGGCGGTGGCCCGTTTGATTGAGTCCTTCTTGGGTCAGCCATGAATCAAGATCCTCATTCAATCAATGCGGATTTGCATTGTCATTCTTTTTATTCTGACGGCACGCTGGCACCTGCGGTCCTCGTCCAACGCGCCAAGGCCAATGGGGTCGATCTCATGGCGTTGACCGACCACGATGAGTTGGGTGGCCTGGCCGAGGCCGCCGAGGCCGCTGCCGATCTTGGCATTCGCTTCGTGCCGGGTGTCGAGGTTTCTGTCAGTTGGGGTGGCGAGACCCTGCATATCGTCGGGCTTGGGGTCGACCCGGACTCACCCGAGCTGGTTGCGGGTCTTGCGGGGGTTCGCTCGGGGCGTGATGCGCGGGCTCGCGAGATCGGCGAGCAACTCGCCGCAGTGGGTCATGCGGGGGCCTATGAGGGCGCTGCGGCCATGGCGGGTAATGCTGGGTTGGTCTCGCGAACGCATTTTGCACGCTGGTTGGTTGAACGCGGTGCATGCGATGACGTGCGCGCGGTGTTTTTGAAATACCTCGTACCGGGTCGTCCTGGCTATGTGCCGCACCATTGGTCTCGGCTTTCCGAGGCGGTGAACTGGATCAGGGCGGCTGGCGGCGTCGCCGTTCTTGCGCACCCGGCGCGCTACCGGGTGGGTGAGTTGGCGTTGACAACCATGCTTGAAGAATTCCGGACCGTCGGCGGCACAGCGATCGAGGTGGCGAGCGGCAGTCACACTCGCGACCAGGTGCGTCGGTTTGCGCGAATTGCAGCGGCTGAAGGATTTGAAGCGTCGAGAGGGTCCGATTTTCACAGTCCGATCGAAAGTCACGCAGACCTCGGTTATGCACCGGTTCTGCCCGATTCGGTGGTGCCGGTCTGGCACCGATGGTGAGGCTGATCGTTCATCCGGTCCAGCCGCAGAAACGACTTCTCGAGCAGGCTGCGGTTCTGCTTCGGGGCGGTGCGCTCGGCGTGATTGCCACCGATGCGGGGTATGCGCTTGCATGTCGGCTCGACGACAAGACTGCGGTCGACCGACTGAGGGCGATTCGTCGAATCGACGACCGACATCTCTTGACTCTGTTATGTCGAGACCTATCTGAACTATCGCATTATTCGCAGGTCGATAATCGGCAGTATCGGTTTCTCAAGCGATGGACCCCGGGGACTTACACCTTTGTGTTGCCCGCAACGCGGGAGGTTCCGCGACGTTTGGCGCACCCATCGCGTAAGACCGTTGGCATGCGGGTGCCGGATCATCCGGTTCCGCTCGGTCTGCTCGAAGCGCTTGGGCAACCGCTGCTGGCCTCGACATTGCGGATGCCCGATGAAGACCAAACGCTCGCGGATCCGGACGACATTGAAGAACGCCTCGGTAAACGAGTCGACCTGATGATCGATGCCGGTTGGCTGAGTTCCATCCCAACAACGATCGTCGACCTGACCGGTCCGAAGCCGTTGCTGCGGCGGGCGGGTCTAGGGTTCGATGCCATCGCCGGCGAAATTGAGCAGGCCGAGGTGTCCTGAAGCGAGACGGAGCACGGGTAGAATCACGCGCTTATGAACACCATTTCGGCCGTTACAGGCATCACCAACATGTCCGAGCGCGTTGTCTCGGGAATGCGCCCCACTGGCGCGCTGCATCTCGGTCATTATCACGGCGCGCTCAAGAACTGGGCACGATTGCAGGCCTTGCATCCCTGCCTATTCTTTGTTGCCGACTGGCATGCGCTGACCACCCACTATGAGTCGCCGGGGGAGATTGGGCACAACGTCTGGGAGATGGTGACCGATTGGCTCGCCGGCGGAATTGACCCCAAGCAAGCAACTCTGTTTTTGCAATCCCGCGTCCCCGAGCACGCTGAACTGCATGTGCTGCTCTCGATGGGCACGCCTTTAGGATGGCTTGAACGGGTGCCGACCTACAAAGACCAGCAAGAAAAACTTGCCGATCGCGACCTCGCGACCTATGGTTTTTTAGGGTACCCCTTGCTGCAGGCGGCTGACATCTTGATTTATCGGGCGGCTTGGGTGCCAGTCGGAGAAGATCAGGTACCTCACATCGAACTCACGCGCGAAATCGCGCGGCGTTTTAATCATCTCTATGGGCAGCCCCCTGACCCCAAGGAACAGGCGGCGGCGCGCAAGCGTGGCATCACACTCGAAAATGCTCCGATATTGACCGAGCCGCAGGCGTTGCTGACCGAGGCCTCCCGATTGCCCGGGGTGGATGGTCAGAAGATGTCGAAGTCTTACGGGAATGCCATCGCAATGCGCGAGACTCCTGAGTCGGTCACTAAAAAAATTCGTACGATGCCCACCGATCCGGCCCGGGTTCGGCGCACCGATCCGGGTGACCCCGAGCGATGCCCGGTTTGGGCGCTGCATGAGGTCTATTCGCCCGAGAATACTCAGGCATGGGTTCAGCAGGGTTGCCGGTCTGCGGGGATTGGTTGTATCGAGTGTAAACAACCGGTGATTGACGCCGTGATTGGCGAGACAGCAGTTTTCATTGAGCGCGCCCGACCGTATCAGGAAGACCCAAGGCTTTTGCGCGACATTGTGGATGCCGGCTGTGATCGGGCCCGCCTGATTGCGCGCGAAACGATGCGCGAGGTTCGTGATGCGATGGGACTTGGTTACGTCTAATGTATCGTTTTATTAATGCTCCAACTTAGAGCGCTTCGAATGGCTAATAATTCTTTTGACGTCTTCGGTAGCATGGTCGCCATCGTGAGTCCGATGCACGAGGACGGCTCGCTCGACCTGGACGCTTACAGGCGTTTGATCGACTGGCAGATCGAGAGCGGCACCCAGGCGATCGTTGCGGTGGGCACGACTGGTGAGTCTCCAACGGTGGATGTGAACGAGCACGTCACCTTGATTCGGGTGGCGGTTGAACAGGCCGCTGGGCGCGTGCCCATCATTGCAGGCAGCGGCGCCAACTCCACGCGTGAAGCGATTGAACTCACTGCTGCAGCGCATCAGGTCGGGGCGAATGCCTCGCTACAGGTTGTGCCCTACTACAACAAACCGACCCAGGAAGGCTTGTATCGACACTTCGCGGCTGTTGCCGAGGCGGTTGATCTTCCGGTTATTTTGTACAACGTACCCGGAAGAACGGTTGCCGACCTAGCCAACGATACCGTCATTCGGCTGTCGGAAGTCCCCGGCGTTGTGGGCCTCAAGGACGCGACTGGTGACCTGCCGCGTGCGGCGCTGTTGTTGCAGCGCTTACCCGCGCATTTCCGTCTCTACAGCGGTAATGACGACTCGGCGCTGCCATTTTTGCTGCAGGGTGGGCACGGCGTGATCTCTGTGACCGCGAACGTGGCGCCCGCCGCGATGTCTAGCCTGTGTGCCGCAGCGATCGCCGGGGATGTACTGACAGCTCGGGGAATTAACCGGGCGCTCCTTGGCCTGCATGAAAAATTGTTTGTCGAGGCCAATCCGATTCCAGTTAAATGGGCGCTCGCACAAACCGGTCGCATTCCCCCGGGATTGCGTTTACCACTAACGCCCCTTTCACCGATTTATCACGAGGCAGTCAGCGCAGCGATGCGGGCGGCCGGCGTGGTGTGATGTCGTACCGAACTCAGGAATTCCGCATGCGCTTTGTCGTTCAAATCGGGGCTATTGGTCTCGTTCTGTTGGGGGGATGCAGTTCCGTATCCAACATGCTGCCCGATCCAAAGGTCGACTACCGATCATCGACGACCCGGCCCGAGGCGAAACTCGAAGTGCCGCCCGATCTCGTCTCGCCGCGCGGCGATGAGCGGTTTATGTTGCCCGAGCGGGTCTCGGGGGCCACGCTGTCCGGCTATGCCCGTGAACGCGCAGCACGCGATCAATTGGCAGGAAGCAGCGTTGGCGCGCAGCGCGATGTGCTGCCCGACGTGACTGGCATGAAGATCGAGCGGGCCGGCACGATGCGATGGCTCACGGTGAAACGCCCCCCGGGGCAGCTCTGGCCGGTGCTTCGGACGTTCTGGCAAGAGTCAGGTTTCACGTTGGCGGTTGATCAGCCTGCGATCGGCGTGATGGAGACCGAATGGGCTGAAAACCGAGCCAAGATCCCCCAGGATTTCATCCGTTCAACCATCGGAAAAGTGTTTGATGGCATTTATTCAACGGGCGAACGCGATCGCTTCCGTGTCCGCCTCGAAGCGGTTGAGGGTGGGACTGAGATTCATTTGAGCCATCGTGGCATGGTTGAAGTGCCTGGTGAAAACAAGAATGGGTTTGTCTGGACTCAGCGTCCCAGCGATCCGGAACTCGAAGCCGAGTTCTTGCGCCGCCTCATGGTGCGTCTCGGTAGCGATTCCAATCGTGCGACTGCTGACCTTTCACCCAATTCAGGTTCTCTGGTCTTGCGGGCGAGGTCACTTTCAGACGGCGCGGTGCAGGTGGACGAATCCTTCGATCGGGCCTGGCGTCGCGTTGGGTTGGCCCTTGATCGCGCTGGGTTCACTGTTGAGGATCGTGACCGTTCACGTGGGGTTTATTTTGTTCGCTACGTCGATCCGGCGACCGAATCGGGTACCGCCCGATCGCTCTTTGACCGGATCTTCAGTGGCAATGCCGACCCAACGCCACGTCGTTTCCGGATTGTTCTGGTCGGATCAACTGTCGCGGGACAAGCTGCGACCGATATCCGGGTTCTCAATAAGGACGGTGGCACGGTGGTGGAGGCGGCCGAGCGGCCGGTCGCGACCCGGATCGCCAGCTTGTTGTTCGAACAATTGAAATAAAAGCCTCTGGCTGCGGGTGAGATTCGCCAGTTTGGGCAGCGGGAGCGCGGGTAACGCGCTCCTGGTCGAGTCGATTGTTGCCGGTAGGCCCAGTCGGGTCTTGATTGATTGCGGTTTTGGTCCACGAGAACTCTCCCGCCGACTCGGCCGCTTGGGTCTGACGGCCCAGGATCTTGATGCGGTTCTGGTGACCCACGAACACGGTGACCATGTCGGCGGAGTGCCTTCGCTAGCCCGTCGTGAGTCGCTTCCGGTGTATCTCACCTGGGGCACCTATAGCGCGCTCTCGGCATCTGCGTTTGGTGATGCGCCGATTCACCTTCTGGATGCGCGGCGCGGGTTTGAGGTGGCTGGCTTTGGGGTTCAGCCGATCGCCGTGCCTCACGACGCCCGCGAACCGGTGCAGTTTGTGATTGAGGATGGGCGCTCCCGACTCGGCGTCCTGACCGATCTTGGGCACGGAACGCCCCACATCACGCAGGCCTTCTGTCGCTTGACCGCCCTGGTTCTGGAGTGCAACCACGACGAGGAAATGCTTCTTGCAGGCACTTATCCCCCCTCGCTAAAACGGCGGATCGGCGGTCCGTATGGGCATTTGTCCAATGGGGCTGCAGCTTCAATTCTGTCGAGCCTGGACCGCTCTAAATTGACCCGTGTGGTTGCTGCACATCTAAGCGAACAAAACAATCGGCCCGAGTTGGCCGCGAGCGCATTGTTGGTCGAAGGCGGAATTGACGAGTCGCTGCTGATGATTGCTGATCAGGAGGCTGGCTTCGATTGGTGCGCGGCCTAAGGGCTTAGGCGAAAAAAAACCGGCGCTCAAGGCGCCGGCTTTTGATCGAGGAAAAAAGAATTACTTCTTTTCTTCTTTCTTTTCTTCAGCAGCAGGTGCTGCAGGTGCTGCGTCAGCAGCAGGTGCTGCAGGTGCGGGCTCAGCAGCAGGGGCTGCAGGAGCGGCTGGTGCTGCAGGCGCAGGAGCAGGCGCTTCTTCTTTCTTGCCACAGGCAGCAAGTGCCAAAGCGATCAGGGAGGCGGCGAGGATTTGCTTGGTCATGGTCTTAAGTCCTATTGCTTCGAGTTGGAACCCGATTGAATTTGTTGGGGCATTACGTTATCCCAGACCAAAATTCTATCAGCAACTTCCCTGATTTCCGCACTTTCGTGGCGCATGCCCCACAAAGCTCGGACTCAAGAATACAAAACCAGTGGCAAGAATGAATCTTTAGTCTGTATCTAGTTGAGGAGATCGAATGGAAACCCACCCAGCCAGATACCAAGAGTAAACGCGCTCATTAATCAATTCGTTGACAAGGATTTTTGCGGCCTGGCTTGGAGTCCAGGCGCGTTGGTCCGCCAACAGGCGAAGTGCTCGATTCGGCTTTATCGGATCGACCTCACCGTTTACAAAGAGGTGGTTTTGGTCGTAGAGCATGCGCGTGCGTCGATCCAGTGCGACACCATGTCGCGACGCAAATTGAATGAATCGCTTTTGTGTATTCGGGTGACTGGGGGGCTCAAAAAACACGTGCGGTTTGGGTTCACTGAGGTGCCGTCCAATAAACCCGTCCAGTGTCGCCAATAGGGTTCGCTCATCGGCACGCCAGTCTTGGACCCATTGGTGAAGCGTCTTTCGTAAATCGGTGGGGACCAGGGCGGGTTGCGCGGTTGGTTCGCGATTCGGGTCGCGGAATCGTTCGTCCCTTAAATTTCCCGCCAGGTCTGCGGCGAGCTCGGCCTGATCGCCAAGCCACGCGCTCAGAAATTCATGTCGCGAGGGCGTCCTGAACCCCACCGACCAGGTGGTGCACGCATCCAGGGCGACGCCGTCATGCCCCCAACCGGGTGGCACGTACAACATATCGCCAGGCCCCAGATCGTAGATTTCAGTTGGCTCCCAGTTCTGCAAGATCCGCAAAGGCAATCCATCGACCCACTGAGGACGAGGTGCTGGTCCGATTCCCCAGCGGCGATGTCCGGTCGCTTGCACCAGAAAGACGTCATAGGAATCAACATGAGGTCCCACGCCGCCGCCGGTCGTTGCAAAGCTGATCATTACGTCATCCAGCCTTGCATCTGGAATGAATCGAAAACGTTGCAGGATCTCGTAGGCTGCGTCTTCGACCAGATCCATCCCCTGGACGAGTACGGTCCAGTTGCGACTGCGGATTGAGGGCAGGGCTTCAAACGGTCCGAATTCGACCGACCATCGTCGTGTTGCCTGGCCGCGCTGGCTGACAAGCCGGGATTCAACTGCATCGCTTCCGGCATGTTCGAACAGGCGCTCGGGGGCCAACATCACCCTTGTCTGCATTTCCGGAATCGCCGACCTGACGAGCAAGGGCTTGCGCTGCCAGTGGCGTTGCAGAAATTGCTCTACACTCAATTTGCCTAATAAGCCTCCGGCCTCGGCCTTGGCAGGGCGAGTGGCAGGTGGCTTAGGATTGAGCCCGGCTGTTTTTGGGGCGTAACCTTTTTTCATGACGATATGGTGATTGAAAACGGCTGTTGGGTCACGTTGCGTTATCGCCTGTTTGACCTGCAGGGCGAACCGGTCGAGGATCGTCCGCGAGAGTTGCGTTACCTGCACGGTGGTTACGGGTTCGTGTTTGCCGGGGTCGAAGCCGCGTTGGCTGGGCGCTCGGCAGGGAGTTCTCTGTCAATCATGCTCGAACCCGAGGATCATTTCGGCGACTACGATGCGGATCTCATCGAACTCGTTCCGGTCGAACTACTCCCCGAGGAGATCGAAATTGGCATGAGTCTGGATGCTTTGCCAGGGCGCACTCATGTTGGTGACCTTCTCAGTGACCCTGTCGGTGACCTTGCTGGTGACCATGACCCGGACGATGACTCGATCGAGAACCCGGACGACGAGCGGGTCTGGACTATCACAGACATCGCTGATGGCGTGGCTGTTTTAGACGCTAACCATCCGCTGGCGGGACTGGCATTGCGCTTCGAAATCGAGGTCATTGAGGTTGAACTGGCGTCAGAAGACGAGATCGAGGTCGAGCGCCAGCTCTCTTCATTCTCTTAACTCTCCTAGTTGACTGCGCAACGCATAGAGCGCATCGAGTGCGTCGCGGGGCGTCATCGCATCCGGATCCAACCCGGCTAACTGGTCGCGGAGGGCGCGCAGAGCCTCGACCTCTGGGTCGGCGCCCGCTTCGGCCTCTGGCATTACCGACTCGACGGTGAGCCCCACGGATGGTTCCATCAGATCGCCAAACAGGTTGCCCTGAGGGTCATGCTGACTCGATTTGCTTTCCAGAACAATGAGCGATTGTCGGGCGGCTCGAATGACGGGTGCTGGCAAGCCCGCCAGTCGAGCGACTTCAAGTCCATAGCTCTGGCTCGCTGGGCCCGCTTCCACGCTGTGTAAGAAGACGATCCCGCCTGCATGTTCAACGGCGGACAGATGCAGATTAAAGGCGCCTGCATGCGTCACGGCCAATTGTGTGAGTTCAAAATAATGCGTCGCAAACAGCGTCAGGCAGCGGTTGCCTGTCAACATCCGGGCGGCAATCGCGTGGGCGAGTGAGAGACCATCGAAGGTCGAGGTGCCGCGTCCAATTTCATCCATCAGGACCAAAGAGCTTGGGCTGGCGGCATTGAGGATCGCCGCTGCTTCGGTCATTTCAACCATAAATGTCGATCGACCGCTGGCGAGATCATCACTCGCGCCAATCCGGGTGAAGACGCGGTCGATGGGTCCGAGAACGCAATCGTTGGCGGGTACAAAACTCCCAATGTGGGCCAGTATCACAATCAGGGCGGTCTGGCGCATGAAGGTCGATTTGCCCCCCATGTTGGGACCTGTGATCACAGCGAGGCGGCGATCATCCCGAAGGACACAATCGTTGGGCGTAAATCGCTGGCCCGTGCGTTCTAGTGCCTGCTCGACCACTGGATGTCGACCGCCCCGGATCTCGATTCCGGGGAGGGGTTCGAATCGAGGTCGATTCCAGTTCAGGGTGTCCGCCCGTTCGGCAAGATTCTCGAGCACATCGAGATCGGCCACTGCGCTTCCGAGGGTTTGCAAGCTTGCAATCGACGGTTGAAGCGCGGCGATCAGTGCCTCCCAAAGTGATTTCTCGAGCGCTAGCGCGCGATCTTTGGCGGATAGGGCACGGTCCTCGAATACCTTAAGTTCCGGCGTGACATAGCGTTCGGCATTTTTGAGCGTCTGCCGGCGTCGATAATCATCGGGCACCTTGGTGCTTTGACCGTTGGTTACTTCAATAAAAAAACCATGCACCCCATTGAATCCCACACGAAGGTTCGAGATCCCCGTGCGCGCTCGCTCACGGGCCTCCAGTTCGGCGAGCCACGTACCGCTGTCCTGATCAAGTCCGCGCAAGGTGTCGAGTTCGGGGTGGAAACCGGCTCGAATCACGCCGCCGTCGCGAATCTGCGCACCCGGTTCGTCCGCCAGTTGCTGTGCGAGCAGACTCGCCGCTAACTGAGGTCGTTCGAGTCGTTGAACGATTTCTGCAAACGTGAATCCCTGTGGATCGATCTGATTCAGTGCGCCTTGCAAGGCCGCGGCCGCTTCAAAGCCATCGCGCAGCGCGGCTAGTTCGCGCGGCCTGACACTCCCAAGCGCGATACGGGCTGCAATCCGTTCAAAGTCAGCGGTTGCACGTAAGAGGGGTCGCAGCAGAGCGCCTTGGCGCATGTGGGTTGGCCGCTCGAGCAGTGTGATGATGCAACGCTGGCGGGCAAGGACTTGGGTCGTATCGCGCAGGGGCGTATCGACCCAGCGTCGCAGGCGACGCCCGCCAGCTGCAGTCTCACAGTGATCCAGGACAGACAGCAGCGTGGGTTCGGGCTCTCCCCGCAGGGTTTCGACGAGTTCGAGGTTGCGACGGGCAACCGCATCTACGACCAGGAATTCCTGAGGGTGGTGCACCCGTATTTGTTGCAGGTGCGACGGCGCCCGGCCCTGAGTCCGTCCGACGTACGCAATCAACCCCGCGGCAGCGGCCAGAGCGGTGTCCAGTGTCTGCGCATCGGTGCCGGCCAGATCCCGCAACGCCAAGGACTGCGTGAGTAACGCCCGGCCGCGGTCGGCGTCGAACCCGTCCGGATCGGTCTCGACCAGCGCCAACAAACGTCCCGCTGCACCGAGCGCGGTGACTGCAGCGGCACTGACGGTCTGCGCGAATGGCGAAGACGGTACGAGCAATTCAGCCGGTCGGAGGCGCTCAATTTCGCCTGGCAACATGGAAAGTGGCAATTCGGCAAGCCAGCACTCGCCGCTCGCCAAGACAATCCAGGCCAGCCCAATGATGGGGTCTTTCGGCGCGGGACCGCGCGACTTGCGAGCTGGAGCGATCGCCAGAAGCGGTCGGTCGTCACGTTCTGGCAGAAGGCTGGCATCGGTCAGCGTCCCTGGCGTGACGATGCGGACTACCTTGCGCTCGACCGGACCCTTGCTCGTCGAGGGGTCACCGATTTGTTCGCAAACGGCCACGGATTCACCCAGCCGAAGCAATTTCGCCAGGTTTTGTTCGAGCGACACGACGGGCACGCCCGCCATCGGGATCGGCTCGCCGGCGCTCACGCCACGGCGGGTCAATGTGATGCCGAGCAGGGGGGCCGCGCGCTCGGCGTCGCCGTAAAACATCTCGTAGAAATCGCCCATGCGATATAGCAGCAGGGCGTTTGGGTGATCCGCCTTGATCCGCAGAAACTGCTGCATCATCGGCGTGTGTTTTTCGACGCCTTCTGCGCGGGGATTACTGGCGTCCATCGGTGCTGTCATGGTCGGGCGCTATCGTCGTCAGCTTGAAAATCCGAGGCCAGATGTAGTTTTGACCATTCAAGGGCGCGGCGCTCTCTTTTGTGCGGTGAGAAATTGGTTCGGCACTAACGAAGCGTAGTCTAATAGCCCTGTGAACATTGGCGTCGTCGCGGCACTCGGTGCCGC
>CAIPGD010000140.1 GCA_903864485.1 uncultured bacterium
ATGCCCGGCCCTTTAAGTCGGATGGCCGCCCTAAGATTGCGTCAGCCAGTTCGGGCCGTTCGAGGACTCCCGCACCGCGCTTCCAGTCGCGCAACGCACTTTGGAGCGCACGCAGGGTCATCAGGGCAAAACCAATCAGCACGAACGCGTAAACCAGGCCCATGGGAAGGTCGACGACTGACATCCGTGAACTACCAATCCGGTCGATCAGTTTTCCAGTTAGAACAGTGCAATAACCGAGAAACAAAATTCGGACGACGTCAACGGCGACTGCCACGGCGCGCCCGACGCCTTTGGGCAGCCAGTGAAACAGAAAGTCAACGTGAACATGGTTGTTCTTGCGAACGCCAATCGCGGCCCCTACAAACACGGAAGCAATGAGCAAGTAGCGGGCGATTTCTTCGGTCCAACCAGCCGAATTATTGAGCGCGTAGCGGGTGAAAAACTGCAGGAAAACAATACCGGCCAAGCTCCAGAACAGCGCGAGTGCAAGCCACTCCTCGATCCGGTAAAGCCCCAGGTCGATTGTCTCTTCTGCGACCGTGAATGACGCAATCATGGTTTCCGCGTCGGCGGGGGCGCGGGGCTTGTCCGAATCGATCATTGATTTGTCTCGGTTGATTGGCTGTGCCCCTGCCAGTTGCGCCCAAATCGCCGGGCGGCCTGATCGATGTGGCGACGCATAGCCTTGCGGGCTGCGACGGGGTTGCGGGCGGTGATGGCATCTAAAACCGCATGGTGTTCGCGGCTCACGTCGAGCCAGATGACTGGCGATCCGAAATGGTGTTCCAGTCGGGCAAAAAGTGGGCGGGAACGCTCGGCCCACATCGTTTCAACCAAGAGCAGGAGGGCGCTGTTGTTGCTCGCCTGGGCAATCGCGACATGGAACTCTTGATCATGAGTGAGTGGCGACTGTGCGGCTGCCGTCATTGCATCCAGACTCATTCGAATCGCTGCAATCTGTTCAGACGTTGCCGATCGGGCGGCGAGCGCAGCGCATTCGGATTCGACCAAACGCCGTGCGACGATTAGCTCAAACGGACTGGTCTCTTGATCGAGGGCAGTTTCGGGTCTGATCGATCGATAGCGCGGGTCGATCACATAGACCCCCGAGCCCATTCGAACTTCCACATAGCCCTCGACTTCGAGCGCGATCAATGCTTCGCGAACCGAGGGTCGGCTAACGCTCAACTGGCTGGCCAGATTGCGTTCCGGGGGTAGTCGGGTTCCATGTTGATAGTCCCCCCGGTCGATCAAACTCGCGATCTGGTCGGCGATCTGCCGATATAAGCGGCGGCTTTCGATGGGTTGAATGGGCAAGACGTACTCGGGTTTCCGTGGGGGCGAGAGGTCAGGTGGTCTGACCAATTCAGGATAAGATTTCACAGGGCTCCGGGGCTGTCAAACCTGGGAAAACACCGAAAACACCCTCACGGGAGACGAGCATGACGATTGAAAACGCACAAAACCGCCAGCGCTTGTACGGTAAGACCGCGCTGGTGACGGCGGCTGGTCAGGGGATGGGGCGGGCCGGGGCAGTTGCTTTTGCCCGTGAAGGCGCTCGGGTGATTGCGACCGATCGCGATGCAGGGCTTCTGGCGTCGCTACAGGGCGTCGAGGGGATCGAGACGATGCCGCTCGATGTGCTGGATCCTGCGGCTGTGCGCGCGGCGGTCGATCGGATTGGCGCAGTCAATATTTTGTTCAACTGTGCGGGCTGGGTGCATCAGGGGACCATCCTCGAGTGCAC
>CAIPGD010000141.1 GCA_903864485.1 uncultured bacterium
ACCCGTCGTCAAACCCGCTGATGCGCAGTTAAGTTTTTGGTACGACCAAGTCTTGCTTACGCTTCGCAGCGACTGGGTTCAGGGCGGACGGACCTGGCCAGCGGGTTCTGTGATTGTGGCGAATGCAGGACTCCGCTCAATGGGTGCTGATCAAGCCTTGGATCTTGCGCGGCTTCAGTTTTCAGCGCTCTTTACGCCAAGTCCGTCGCGATCACTGCGGGGTTACGCGACGACCCGAAGCCGGGTGTTGATCAGCGTCCTCGATCATGTGGCCGGCCGCCTTGACGAACTGCAGCTGGCAGCAGATGGCACCTGGATTCGACGCCCGGTGGATGCCCCCTTCCCGGGCGCCCTCAGTGTTAATTCCTTGCATGACAGTTTGATTGAGAATGATCCATTCGCTGAGCAGTACTTGCTGAGCTACGCGGACTTTCTAACGCCCGACTCGCTGTTTCTGGCTCAGACGGGGTCCAATGAGCGCCAGTTGCTAAAGACCAGGCCGGCATTTTTTGATGCCAGCGGGATGCGCGCGGAGCAGCACTTTGCGATCTCGAAAGACGGTACGAAGGTGCCTTATTTTGTAGTCTGGCCGAAGGGTGGGGTTACAAACGGCGCCAACCCGACGCTTCTGTACGGCTATGGCGGATTTCGCCAAAGCCTGCAGCCCTGGTATTCGGCCGCCTATGGCAATGCGTGGGTCGGTCGTGGTGGCGTACTGGTGATTGCCAATATTCGGGGTGGTGGCGAGTACGGCCCGTCCTGGCATCAGGCCGCAATCAAGTCAAAAAAGCAGACCAGTTATGACGACTTTATCGCCGTTGCAGAGGATCTCGTGGCTCGAAGAATAACCAGCCCTCAGCAGTTAGGGATTGCCGGCGGCAGCAATGGTGGTCTTCTGGTCGGCGCGGTCATGGTGCAGCGCCCTGAGTTGTTTGGTGCCGTCGTTTGCCAGGTGCCGCTGCTGGATATGAAGCGCTATCACAAGCTGTTGGCAGGCGCGAGCTGGATGGCTGAGTATGGCGACCCGGAAAAGCCTGAGGACTGGTCCTTCATTTCAAAATTCAGTCCTTATCAGAATGTCCAACGAGATCGCCGCCAGCCTCCGGTCTTGTTTACGACCAGTACCCGGGACGATCGCGTGCATCCCGGACATGCCCGCAAAATGGCTGCCCGCATGATCGAGCAGGGTCATGAGGTGGTTTATTACGAAAACATCGAGGGTGGCCACGGCGGGGCCGCCAATAACGCCCAACGGGCCGACATGCAGACCCTCGAGTTTGCCTTCTTGTGGCAACAATTGACGCGGGCTAAAGCGACTCCATAGCCTGCTGATCTCAAACCGAATACACTCCGGTGCATATAATGGCATTCAGCGTGCCAATACCCGGGCATGGAATCCTGGGGCAATCCAACCGAGTGTCAACCGATGTCCGAACTCAGCGCTGCGATCCAGGTTCGCCTCAATGCCTATCCCCGGGGCCCCGTTGGCCCTGACACCTGGCGTTTGACCCACGATGCGCCGGGTACCCCGGTAGTCGGTCAGGTTCTGCTCAAGATGCAGTTGCTGTCGGTCGACCCCGGCATGCGTGGCTGGATTACGCCCAAACGCAGCTACATGCCGCCCGTGCAACCCGGCGAGGTCATGCGGGCCTTCGGGGTTGGCGAGGTCATCGAATCTGCGACCGAGGGTTTTAAGCCGGGCGACGTGGTGACCGGCTTCACGGGTGTTCAGACCCTTGGGTGTGTGGACACCTCGATGCTTAGGAAGATCGACTTGCGCTGGGCCTCGGCCCGTCAATATCTCAGCGGGCTGGGGATGACCGGTTACACCGCATACTTTGGCCTGCTGGATGTCGGCAAACCGGTAGCCGGGCAAACCGTCGTGGTGTCGGCAGCCGCGGGCGCTGTCGGTTCGATCGTTTGTCAGATCGCCAAGCTCAAGGGCTGCCGCGTGATCGGCATCGCTGGCGGTGCTAAAAAATGTACCTATTTGCGGGATGTGCTCGGACTGGATTCGGTGATCGATTATAAAAATTCGGATTTAACCGAGGCCTTGAAGGAATCGGCGCCAGCCGGAATCGATCTTTACTTTGATAACGTCGGGGGCGAGGTACTGGATGCGGTTCTGATGCGAATCAACCGTCATGCCCGTATCGTTGTGTGCGGTGGTATTTCCCAGTATGCCGATCTAGAACAGGCGCGAGGCCCAGCCAACTACCTTCAGCTCGTTGCCCAGAGTGGCACGATGCAGGGATTTACCATGCGCGATTACATGGCCCGGGTGCCGGAAGCATTCATGCAACTGGCGGACTGGCACGCGAAGGGCCAGATCCAGTTTCGCGAACATGTTCTGGATGGCATTGAATCCTTTCCCGCTGCCTATGATCTGGTTTTTGCCGGCGGAAACCACGGCAAACTCTTGATCTGCCTCGAGCCGCAAGGGGGCGCCAAGCAATGATGGATCAAGCGCTTGGAATTCTCCCGGGGGCTTGGTGGGCCTGGCCTGTTGCACTGGTCTTCTACCTGGTTTTTCGATTGTGGTACGACAACTGGGGCGGGCCGCTGAAGCCAGCCGAGATTGACGCATTTCTCGCGCAAATGGAACGCTCACCCACCGCCGGGTATACCGACCCTGCGGTCGTGCGGGCCTTTCTGGAGGCCGATGACGGGCGTGAATTTGTCATGAGCAACCTGGTCCGATTGCACCCCGAACCCCAGCCGCATCCCGTCAGTGGTCAGCCAACCAAAGCCTTGGTGCTGATGCAGATCTATGTAAAACGTTTCCTGCGGTTGCTCGTGCGTCATGGCGGCCACCCGTTGTTAGCGATGCGCAAAGTCGGGGGCTATGTGGATGCATGGGCGACTCCGCCAGATCCAGGTTGG
>CAIPGD010000142.1 GCA_903864485.1 uncultured bacterium
CGATATCGTCGTGGGTTATATCTCTAGCGGCAACTGCCTGGCGGTGGCTCCGGTTGCCGAGGAACTCAAAAAAGTGACCGTGATCTTTGACTGCGGGACCCCGCGTCTGCTCGAAGAAAACGCCTACAAGTATGTCTTCCGGACCAACGCCCACTCAGGGATGGACAGCATTGCGGCGGCACTCTACGTTGCATCGACCAAGCCGGCTACCAAGTCTTATGCCGGTATCAACCAGAACTACGCCTGGGGCCAGGATTGCTGGTCTGATTTTGAAGGCACGATGAAGGCCAAACTGCCGGCCGCCGCTGTGACCACTTCGCAAATGCCTAAACTTTTTGCGGGCCAGTACGGCACCGAAATTTCCGCACTGCTGGCCGCTAAGCCCGAGGTCATCCATTCCAGTTTCTGGGATGGCGACCTCGAAGCGCTGATCCTCCAGGCCGCCCCGCGTGGCCTGTTCAAGAAGAGCGTTGTCATTCTGACCGCCGGCGAAACCGCGATCCACAAACTGGGTAACGCGATCCCCGACGGCACAGTCATTGGCGCCCGCGGCCCACACAGCGTGTTTGCACCGGATACGGAAATCAACCGCTGGTTCCAGCAGACCTACCGCGATCGTTACAACACACCGCCTAACTATGCGTCGTACCACATGGTGCAAGCCATTCTGGGCGCTAAAACGGCCTACGAAAAAGCCAAGGCTGCGGCAGGCGGTGCCGATCCGACTCAAGAACAGATCATCGCCGCCTTCGAAGGTCTGACCTATGAGAGCGCAAGCGGTAAGGTCGAAATGCGCAACTCCAAAGGCCACCAGGCCATCCAGGAGACCGCATACGGCACGACCAAGATGGTCAAGGGTCAACTGACCGTGACCAACGTCAAGCGCTACCCCGCCGACATGGTCAATCCACCCGAGGGCGTGAAGTCAGCGGATTGGATTGCCTCTGGATTCAAGCGTTGATGATTCGATGAGTGAAGCGGTCGCCATCTTTCTTGACGGGTCGATCTACGCGGCCTGGTTATTCCTGGTCGCAGTCGGATTAACGCTGGTCTACGGCGTCATGAAGATCGTGAACGTCGCCCACGGTGCAACCTACACCGTGGGTGCGTATGCCGCTGTGAGTCTTTGTGGCGCATGGGCGGCTGGCGGGGGTAACGAGTGGGGGGTTTACCTTCCGCTTGTTCTCGCCGCTCCGCTGGTCGGACTCATTCTCGGTCCGCTTCTGGAGCGACTCTTCCTGCGTCCCCTGCGGGATGAAGAAGAAACTGTACTGATGCTGGTGACGTATGCGCTGTTTCTGATCCTTGAGGACAGCGTGAAATTCGTCTGGGGCGTTGATCCCTATTTTTTAGCCGAGCCATACCTGCTGCCAGGGGGCATCGACATTTTCGACCTGACCTATCCGGTCTACAACTTTGGCATGCTGATCGCGGCCACGGTCGTGGGCGTTGGTCTGGCCTGGTTTCTTTCAAAATCCAAGAGTGGCCGGATTGTGCGTGCCGTCATCCACGACCGCGAAGTGGCAATGGCGATGGGGGCCAACGTTGACCGGATTTATCTGGCCGTATTCAGCTTCGGCTGTGCCCTGGCCGCACTCGGAGGCGCACTCACGGCGCCAACGGTCTCGGTCATTCCGAGTATGGGCGTCGAAGTGATCGTTCTTGCTTTTGCAGTCGTTGTGATTGGCGGCATGGGTAGCATCATTGGCGCGTTGCTTGGCGCGCTATTGGTCGGCTTTGTCCGCGCCATGGCAGTCCACCTGCTGCCTGAGGCCGAGTTATTCATTATTTATCTCGTGATGGCGACGGTTCTGCTCGTGCGGCCTAGCGGCCTGTTTGCGCCGGTCGAGGCGAGGAAGATCTGATCATGCCCCAACGAATGCTTGCCGGGCTTTCAGTGCTCGTCGCGATTTTCGCGGCGGCCCCGTGGTGGATGCCGCCATGGATGCTTTTTATCGCCAGTGGCGCACTGGCCAAGGGTATGGCTGCGCTCGGCCTCATGCTGTTGCTGAGGGGTGGACTCGTCTCGTTCGGTCACGCGCTTTATTTTGGGATTGGTGCGTATGCAGCGGGCCTCCTGGTGCTGTCCGGGATCACCGAATTCTTGGCGCTCGCAGTCCTCGGTACCCTCGCGACGCTGCTTGTGGCAGTCATTCTGGGTGCGTTCGTTTCGCGCTACCGCGGCATTTTCTTTGGGTTGCTGTCGATGGCGCTCTCGATGGTCTTTTATGGCTTGTTGATCAAGATGCAGTCCTTGGGATCAAGCGATGGCTTTAACCTGGGAGGCATCCACCTGCTCTCCATTCCGATGCAAGGCACCGCTGGCCAGGTACCAACCTATCTCATGACGCTCGTTCTTTCGGTGCTCGCAGCAATAGGCATCGACAAATTCTTGCGCTCGCGTTACGGCTTGCTCACGAAGGCGTTGCGTGACAATGAACTGCGGGTCGAATATCTCGGCCAGTCGGTCCGCCAGCTCGTTCTGCTGAATTACATCATTGCAGCCGGACTCGCGGGGCTTGCCGGCGTGCTCTCCGCCGTTGCGGTCGGTCACATTGGCCCTGAGATGGCCTACTGGAGCACCTCAGGAGAATTCGTGTTTATGGTCATCCTCGGTGGACTTGGCCACGTAGCGGCCGCTTTTATCGGGGCTGGCGTCCTCTCTGCAGTTCAGGCGGTCGCCTACGCCGTTGCCCCGAACAGCTGGCAATTTATCGTCGGTGCCAGTTTGCTGGCCTGTATCGTGTTCTTGCCCGAGGGGCTCTGGTCGCTCCTGAAGCGGTTCGGGAGACGCGCATGACAATCGCTCTTTCGACCCGGGGCCTCTGCCGCAGTTTTGGCGCGGTCAAGGGCGCGGACAACATCACCGTCGAATTTACGGCTGGAACGGTCGTCGCACTCATTGGCACGAATGGCGCTGGAAAAACGACTTTTCTAAATCTCGTGACGGGGTACCTTAAGCCCGACTCGGGCAGCGTACTCTTGGGCGAACGCAATATCACTGGGATGGAGCCACGCGACATTACCCGTCTCGGTGTTGCGCGCTCATTCCAAATTCCACAATTGTTCGATCAACTCACGGTCGATGAAAACCTTGAAGTGGCCGAAATCATCGCCCGTCATGCTTCCACCGCGAGTCAGACCAAAGAGCTGGCTCGCGTTCGTGCGTTGGCGTTAGAGCGTTTTGGTCTGGTCCCACAGCGCGATCAACTGGCAAAAACCCTCCCCGGCGGGGCCCGCAAGCTCCTCGACATCGCGATGGCCGTGGTGTCCCACCCCAGCGTTCTGGTGCTCGATGAGCCAACCAGCGGCGTGAGCGCCGAGGAAAAAGAAGGCGTCGTGGAGACCGTGATCGAACTCGCCCGCGGGCTCAACGCAATGACACTATTCGTTGAGCACGACATGGAAGTGGTGGCGCAGTACGCGGACCGTGTACTCGCATTTTTTGAGGGGCGGATCATTGCAGATGGCACGGCAGCCGAGGTGCTTGATGCGCCGGAAGTCCGTCGCCTGATTGTTGGCACCGCCCTAGGAGCAGACGGTCATGCTTGAGGTTCAAGGAATCTCGGTGCGCCGAGGTAGCGTTGAAGTTGTTCGAGACGCGAGCTTCAAACTGGCGCGCGGTGAATTCGTTGCTCTGGTGGGCCGCAACGGGGCCGGCAAGACCTCGCTGATGAAAGCGATCGCAGGACTGCTGCCAAGCAGCGCCGGTCACATCAGCATGAATGGTCAAAGCCTCGATGCCATGCCGGCTCACCAGCGCATCCGCCTCGGAATTGGCTACATGCCTGAAGACCGCCGCCTGATCCCTGGGCTAACCGTCGAGGAGAACATCAGCCTCCCGTGCTGGACCCGCAACACCCCCGATCTGCCAGCCCGTCTGGCCGAAGTGTTCAAGTGGATTCCGGAGCTCGAACCCATGGCTCAGCGCCGCGCCCTAGAGCTTTCCGGGGGTCAACAAAAACTGGTCGCCCTCGCCCGCGCCTGGGTTGCCGACAATAGCCTATTGCTGCTCGATGAACCCTTTGAAGGCGTCGCGCCCGCACTTTGTCAGCGACTGATCGAGGTGATCCGAACCTTGCGTCAGGCGGGCATGGCGGTTCTACTTTCAGAATCTGAATTCAAGCATTCACGGGGCTTGGTGGACCATGTTCTGCCGATCGACCGCGGCGTCTTGCAACCTGTCGTGCCGGGCAAGAACGCTCATTAACCGGGCAGGATTCCCGCGGCTCGGTATTGATCCCAAAGCCTGAAGAACATGGCTTCGGTGTCTTCGAATTCATAAAATCCATAACGACGACACTTCCCCGTGTGGGAGATGATGTCAAAGTCGGAAGCGAAGACGAAGTCGCCGTAACCCCACGACACGAGATCCGGATAGGACGTTGCGCGCAAACCGTAACGGGCAACCATCTGATCCCAAATCGGCCCCTTGTCAGCCATGGCCTGAGCGAGTCGGATCGGGCGTCTCGGTGCGAGTTCCATGCCCCAGTACTGCGCCATCTTTGGCCAGAAATTTTCCCAGCGAATCAGATCTCCATTCGTGATGTTGAAGGCCTGGTTCGCACAACTGGGCTCGGTCGACATCCAAACCATCGCGCGCGCCAACAGCGTCGCATCGGTCACCTGATACAGCGCGTGGTAGTTCGCAGCTGACCCCGGGAACTGCAAGGGCAAGCCGAGTTCACGCGACAGCACAGCGTACACGGCTAAAACCATCGGTAGATTCATCGGGCTACCGACACCATCGCCACAAATTGCATGCGGGCGAGCCGAAGAAATCGACCAGCGTTTGCCAAGTGAAGCCTGCGCCAGATAATCCCATTGATTGTAATAAAAATTGGGAGGCATGTGCCTCGGATCATCCTCGCGGGCGGGCGTCCGGAAGGTCCCATGATGGTTGCCGTACCACTTGGTCCCGTGCATGACGTGAACATGTTCAAGTCCCAAGGCGATTGGGTCAATGGCCTCAATCAGATGGCTGAGCATGGCGGTGTTGTCATGAACCCACGCCGCTGGATCAGGCCGTTCGACATAGGCCGCATGAAACACGTGCGTCACCGCAGACAATCGATGCGCCTGCTTTGCACAATCTGCAGCATCGAGTAAATCGATCGACAGATGGACATAGTCACCCGGCACGGCGGGCGGGCGACGCGACACGGCGATGATCTCCCAACCCTCATCTCGCAAAAGATGGGCCAACAGATTTCGCCCAACCACACCGGTCGCGCCGGTAATCAGAGCCACCCGTTTGGTCATGGCTGCCCCATCGTCTACACCACTTTACCAACCGTCTGTCCCGTCGCCACCAGACCAAGCGCCTGCTCATACTGCTCCAGCGGAAACACTTGCATGACGTGTGGTCGGATCACGCCCC
>CAIPGD010000143.1 GCA_903864485.1 uncultured bacterium
ACCGTTCTAACTGGAAAACTGATCGACCGGATTGGTAGTTCACGGATGTCAGTCGTCGACCTCCCCATGGGCCTGGTTTACGCGTTCGTGCTGATTGGCTTTGCCCTGATGACCCTACGTGCGCTACAAAGTGCGTTGCGCGACTGGAAGCGCGGTGCGGGAGTCCTGGAACAACCCGAACTAGCTGACGCAGACGGAGCACACTGATATGTCGAGCGGTCTGTTCAAAGTCGTTTTTTTACTGATGATGGGCGCCGGCATTCCGGTGGCCATTGCGATGGCGGGTGCCTCGCTGCTCTACGCCATGTTGAGCGGAAACATCCCCGACTTCGTCGTGATTCATCGCATGGTGGGCGGGCTCGATTCCTTCCCCCTACTCGCCGTTCCGTTCTTCATTCTGGCCGGCAATCTGATGAACGTGGGCGGCATCACCAACCGGATTTATAACTTTGCACTCAGTCTGGTTGGCTGGATGCGCGGTGGCCTGGCTCACGTGAACATTGTTGGTTCCGTTATTTTTTCAGGAATGTCGGGCACCGCGATCGCCGATGCTGCCGGCCTCGGCACGATCGAAATCAAAGCCATGCGCGATCACGGATACTCGGCTGAATTCGCCGTCGGAGTGACCGCTGCATCGGCCACTTTGGGGCCGATCATTCCGCCCTCGCTACCCTTCGTGATTTACGCGATGTTTGCCAATGTGTCGATTGGCGCCCTGTTTCTTGCGGGGATCTTGCCGGGCATCGTGATGTCGCTCCTGATGATGGCTACCGTGGCCTGGTTTGCCCACCGTAAAGGCTGGGGCGGAGACGTTAAATTCGATGGCCGGCGCATGGCCCGCGCGCTGTTGGAGCTCGCGATCGTGATCGGCTTCCCGCTCACCCTCTGGCAACTGGCCCAATTCGATCTCAATCTCCAACTGACTTTCGCGGTCGCTCTGGTTCTGCTGTTCCTAGCGGACTGGTACTTTCGATTTGATGCCGTACTCCCGATGTTGACTCCGGTACTTCTGATTGGCGGAATGACCACAGGCGTCTTCACAGCCACGGAAGGCGCGATTGCCGCCTGTGTCTGGGCGCTTGCCCTCGGCGTCATCTGGTACCGAACCTTATCCATGCGTCAAATCATCCGGATCACGATGGAGACCATCGAGACAAGTTCGACCGTCCTGCTCATTGTGGCTGCCGCATCAATCTTCGGCTGGATGCTGACCGCCACCAAGACGACTGAGGCCATCGCTACGTGGGTTCTTGCATTCACCAATGACCCCATGACCTTTTTGCTACTGGCCAATTTGCTCATGCTCTTTGTGGGGTGCTTTCTCGAACCCACAGCAGCGATCACAATCCTCGTGCCGATTTTGCTGCCGATTGTAAAGACCCTGGGGATCGACCCGATTCACTTTGGACTTGTGATGGTTCTCAATCTCATGATCGGGTTGTTACATCCACCGATGGGACTCGTTTTGTTTGTGCTGGCCCGCGTGGCCAAGCTCTCCATTGAACGCACCACGATGGCCATTTTGCCGTGGCTAGTCCCCCTGTTGCTCAGCCTCGCGCTGGTCACTTATTACCCACAAATCAGTCTCTGGCTCCCGCGCCAGTTTCTCTAGGTCCGCCAATCTTGCCAACGACCATGACAACAACGATGACCACAGCGACCACCACGCCCATGTCAACGACGATCGCCCCACCCCGTTCTGTCCCCCAGGACTTTTCAGCACAGGCGCTCGGGCCTACATTTCTGCGCCTGAACCCGCTCGATGACGTCGTGATCGCGTGTCGGGAACTGCCAGCACAGACCCTGCTCGACTGCGCAGCCAGTGACGGATCGGGGTTGCGATGCCAAGAAACCATTCCGGCCGGACACAAAGTCGCCAGCCGTGACATCTCCGTGGGGGAACCCGTGCGTCGTTATGCCCAGATCATTGGGTTTGCAACCACGTCAATCGCCCTCGGCCAGCACGTGCACACCCACAATCTCGAAGTGCGTGATTTTGATCGGGACTATGCCTTTGGGGCTGGTTTTGAACCGACTCAAGCGGCCAGCGTGACCAAAACATTCCTCGGCATCCGACGTGCCGATGGTCGAATCGCGACCCGAAATTTCATTGGCGTGATCGCAACCGTCAACTGCTCGTCGACCGTGTCGAAGCACGTAGCCGCCGCCTTTGGTCCTGAAGCGATGAAGGAATTCCCGCACGTCGACGGTATCGTGCCGCTCGGACATCACTCCGGCTGCGGCATGGATTCGACCGGCGAAGGGATCGACCTCTTGCGTCGGACAATTGCGGGATACGCGCGTCACCCGAACTTTGCAGGGGTCGTCGTCATCGGGCTCGGCTGCGAGTCGAATCAAATGGACGCACTATTCTTCGCAGAAGGACTAACGGCCGGCATGATGCTGCGCGCGATGACGATCCAGGAGACCGGCGGCACCGCAGCGACGGTTGCGGCTGCTGTAGCCGCCGTGCGCGAAATGCTGCCGATCGCCAATCAGGCCAGGCGAGAGCCCGTACCAGTGTCCAACCTGGTCGTTGGTCTGCAATGCGGCGGCAGCGACGGTTACTCCGGCATCACGGCCAACCCAGCGCTCGGCGCCGCTGTCGATCTGTTGGTGCAACAAGGGGGCACAGCCATTCTGTCGGAAACGCCCGAAATCTATGGCGCAGAACACCTACTGACACGACGGGCAGCCTCGCGCGCGATTGGCGAGAAGCTCGTCGAGCGTATTCATTGGTGGGAAAAATATACTGAGCGTAATAATGGTGAAATGAATAACAATCCTAGTCCTGGTAACAAAGCTGGCGGATTGACCACCATCCTTGAGAAGTCTCTGGGCGCTGTTGCCAAGGGTGGCACGACTGCTTTGATGGGTGTTTATGAGTATGCAGAACCCGTCACAGCGCAAGGTTTTGTCTTCATGGACACCCCTGGATATGACCCCGTCTCTGCCACCGGACAAGTCGCGGGCGGAGCCAACCTGATTTGTTTCACCACAGGCCGAGGCTCGGTCTATGGCTGTAAGCCCGCCCCAAGTATCAAACTCGCGACCAACAGCCGCCTTTACGCTCGCATGAGCGACGACATGGACATCAATTGTGGTGAGATTCTGGCTGGCGCGCTCTCGGTTCAAGAAGCCGGCGAACAGATCTTCGAACGCATGATCGAAGTGGCTTCAGGCTCACCCAGCCGCAGCGAAGCCCATGGCTTTGGATCCGACGAATTCGTGCCGTGGATACTCGGCGCGACGATGTGAACGACCGTTGTGAACAACGCTTTTGAGCGATCGATTTGACCCATACCAACCGACCTGAGAGGAGACCCTGTGATGATTCATGCTTTATTCCGCAAGGCCACGGCGACCGTTATTGCCGGCGGCCTGTCCCTGGGCCTGTCCCTGGGCCTGTCATGTGGCCTAACAGTTGGCCTCACCAGCGCTGCACACGCTGAAACGAAACTTAAGTTCGCCCACGTCTACGAGGTCAGCGAGCCGTATCACACGTCCGCAATCTGGGCGGCGGGTGAGATCGCAAAGCGAACGAACAATCGTTACAGCATTGATGTATTCCCAGCATCACAGCTTGGCAAAGAGACCGATATCAACCAAGGACTCACGCTCGGAACGGTCGATCTGATCTACACCGGTCAGTTGTTTGCAGGCCGCTCCTACGGCCCGATCGCGGTCGGAGGTGCACCGTATATGTTCCGCGATTTCGACCACTGGAAGAAGTTTGCGACCAGCCCCCTATTTCAGGAATTGAGTGAGGGGTATCGCCAAAAAACCATGCACAAAGTGGTCGCCATGACCTACTACGGCGAGCGCCATGTCACCTCCAACCGTCCGATTTCGAAGCCTGAAGATATGAAGGGTCTGAAGATCCGTGTCCCTGACGCGCCTCTCTACACCATGTTCCCGCGCGCAGTGGGGGCCAATCCAACCCCGATCGCGTTTGCTGAGGTCTATCTCGCACTGCAGAACGGTACGGTCGATGCGCAGGAGAATCCCCTGCCAACCATCGATGCCAAGAAGTTTTATGAAGTCCAGAAGCAAATCGTTCTGACGGGGCACATC
>CAIPGD010000144.1 GCA_903864485.1 uncultured bacterium
AACCAGACCGGAACAATCGCGAGTGGCCTTTCGTTCATCAGCACCTCTATTTAACGAACCGTATTCACGAGGCGTACGACAGTCGAGATCTCACTGAGTTTGGCGAACCGAAACAACCCCGCCGAACCTCCAAAAACGATCAAGGCCAAGCACAGACTCGAGAAGCCCCCGCTCCAAGCCGTTTGAAACCAAAGGACAGCCCAGAACGTCACACCGAGGGATAGCAAGGCCACTGCAAGTGAACGAATGCCAAGAGGACACGTGAGCAAACATCGTGCGGGCTCTCCACCCGCCAACCTGAGTAGCATTGAGGCGAGAAAGAACACTCGGATGCCCGCAACCGCCGCCACGCCTATTGCCCCAGCGAGGGCACCGGCTGCGATGACGATTGGCACCGCGAGGAGCGAGGAAAGCATGCTGGCGCGGTTCAACAAAATCGCGTCACCGGCCGCGTTGTAAGCGCTCCAAAGCGCAGATTCAATGCTCGAGAACATCAACTGCCCGATCAGCAGCGCGGCGATCAAGAGATGGGGCCCAAATCGATCCTTAGTCAGGAGGTGTTCGAGTTCCGGCCCCGCCGCAATCAAGACAACAAGAGCGACACAGAGGACGAATAAATTGATTCGAACCATGACGGTGAGCGCGCCGAGAACCGCGGAGTCCGCGCGAACGTGGTTTAGTCTGCGCGCAGAAAGGGTGGTTTCGATATTGGGTAAAACGAGTTGCAGTGGCAAAAACGCTTTTGCCCGATCGGCCAGTTGTTGAAAAAAGGCAAATGCGGCCAAGCTTGCGGTATCGGCGAAAACCCCCACGATCAGTCGAAGTGCGGGCCCCTGAGTTGGCATCGAGGTCAGGTAGGCCCCCCAAGCGGATAGGCAGCATTTCAGGATCGCCCGACGGTCTTTGAGGGCCCGGGATTGAGGGACCTGATCGCTTTTGGCCATCTGCCGACCCAGTAACTGCAGCATGGCGAACACCACCAAGAAGGCCTGCAGTGACTCTGTCCAGAGGGTGACGCGGATGACGTAATCAAGCGTCAAGGCCTCCTCGCCAAGCCACAAGTGGCCACCGAATGCGCAGCTTCTGACCAACAAGATCAACAATCCGATGGTGGCGACTGTGCGGTGCAAAGCAAAGGCCGAAGCGGTGACGGTCAGCCCTTCGGAAGTTGCGACAACGGCGACCATCGTCACGAATAATGGCGCCGACACGGCTGCAATCGGTGCCGCAAAGAAGGTCACACCGAGGGCGAGCCACGTGACCCCCGTTGCCAGGATGATGGAAGCAACCAAGCGCATCAGAATCAACTCGGCTCCGAGTTGAAGGGCTGGCATGACCTGACCAGCAGCATGAAGCGGCGGGATAAAGCGGAAAGCCCCGCGGTCGTACCCGAGTGATCCAGCGACGACCACCAACATCACCATCGACAACAGCAATGCATAGTCCGCATAGACCACGAGAGCCATATTTCGAGCCAGAACGATCGGGACGAAAAGGCCCAGGAGACCGGTCAGCACCCGAATGGCCGCAAACCCAAGCATTGGGAACTAGAGAAGGGGGCGATGGGTTCGAAGCCACCCCACATAGCCGATTGACATTGCCAGCAGCAGCTGCGTACAGGGTTCATCGACCAGGGCACGGTCATAGAAGAGCATCGTGACAAAAACAGCCAGGAGACTCGCGACCATCCGCGTTGATGCCCGATGGGTTGCTGACAGCTTTGGATCCCCAATCAGGCGCATGGAATAGGCCAGCGTCGCCAGGATTAATCCGCTAAACAAAAGGGCACTAATGACCCCAGCATCCCATAGCAACATCGACAGGGTGGTCGCAGCAATGGCGAGCGGCGCAAAGCGCTGTGCAACAACGCCGACTGCAACAACGCTTTTGGCCCGCGAGGCTGCGGGACCGAACCCGATCAGACGGTTTGGCCAATCGGTGTACTGATCGTCAATCCAGAGCGCAATGGAAGCCCCCCGACTAATTTCACCGGTTTGGTAATTAATTTCAGATGGATTAAAAAAATATCTGGATGCCCGCTCAATGCGAACTTCAATCGGCACATGTTCAGCGCCCCGACTGGTCCAGTGAACGGCTTCGTAAACCATCGCAGTGCCAACGACGAATGCAGCCAGCCCACCGGCCACCCCAATCAACATTCCAGGCCGGCGGATCAAATGGTCATGAAAACCCACGCAGACCGCGATCGGCACCCAGAAAAATGCCGCTTTAACTTCGCCAGCCAAGGTCAGCGCAATCGAAAACGCAATTGTCAGGATCGCGACCCCCCAGCCCCCCAACTTGAACTGCGCGCGCGAAACCGCCAGGACGGATGCGGCGATACCGTAAAGCACCAGAAAACTGCTGTTGCCGCCACCATCGCCGCCGAATGTGCCGACGACGGCATCAAACGCGGTCTCATCACCGCGGGACTGACGCTCCGGAACGAGCACAAACACCTGATACAGAACCGCCGGCAGTTGCAGCGCGAGGCCCCAAGGAATCCAGCGCCAGAGCCGATCGAGTTGGTCGACGCTCCAGCGGTTAAACAGCAGCGCAAAAGTAACCGCCCAAAACGGAAGGTAGGTCTTCAGACCAACGGCAAGCTGGACCCATGGCGAGCGGTTGATCACTGCAGAAATCAAGATGATCGATACATAAATCATCAGCAAAATCGGAATGGCACCGGAATTCCCTGCGCGCTCTTCCGAATCAGGTGGCGACTTGGCGATCCGCAGGCGTTCCAATAGTGCGCGCACAAAAACCAGTACGGCTAAGCCATACGGTATCCAGGCGACGACTGGTGACAATAGAACGTTCGCCATTGGCCCCTGGATAAAAAAGGTGAGACTCAAGAGCATCCAGATCAGCCACTCGATTGGCACGAATAACGCACCCAGACCAGCCAACGCGGCGAGCAAGAGGAACAGGATCGGTAACGCTCCGACCGCAATCAGAAGGCCAGAGGCGATGGCAAGGCCAAGAAGGGCCAGAAGCGCCAACGTTGGCAGAGCGGGCACGATCGGCAGAGTCCGCAGAGTCCGCAGCTTCGGCAGAGTTGACTTCGGCGGCCAAGCGCCCGTCGGTCTTACGGAGGATTCAAGCACCCGACAGGACCGAGCCAACGAGTTTGCCGCCAACGTCCGTGATGGATTTGACCAGGGCTTGCACCGCTTTGGCCCGGCTACTGCCCCGGCGCGCAACCAGCACATTGCCATCGACTCGGGCCGAGATTGCGAGAAGTTCGGGGGCTTCCGATGCCGCTGGCGTATCCAGAATAATCACCTGATGCGATTCGGTGGCATGCCTAAGAAGCTCGCCGAATCGAGGTCCCACGAGAAGGTCCGCGGCATTGGGGGGCTCACCGCCACATGGAATCAGACTGAGAGAGCGCATGGGCTCAATCTGAATCTTGGCGCCAGCCGAGGGACGCCCGGAAAGAATGGTCGACAGCCCCACACTGCCGTCCAGTCCAAACATGCGGTGAAGTCGACCACGGCGCATATCCGCATCAATGAGCAAAACCTCTAGACCCGTTTGGGCGAAGACCACCGCGAGATTGGCAGCAAGAAAACTGCGCCCTTCGGCGCGGGCAACGCCAACGAGAGCCACTGTGCGGGGCTCGGATGGACCTAGTGCGCTCCAGCGCAACATCAGTTGGTCCCGAAGTTCGCGCAAGTCGTCTAAAACGGGATGAAAGGACTCATGCGCTGCGATGACCTCACGATCAATTCGGTGCTCGCCCGGAATGACGAGCGGCAGATCGAACTGATAGGCCAGGATCGCCTTTAGATCTTCGGGTCGCACCAGGCCCAGAGCAATCGCAGCTTCGCCAAATCGCATTCCGGAGGCCCGCGCATGACAAACGATTCGATCAATTTCCTCGTCGTTAAGCAGCCCCGCCTCCTTCAGGATGAGGCCGAGGGGTTGATCGCGCGCCAACCCTGTCTGCGTCACACGACTTAGCTGGTTTGAAGAGTACTGAACGCTCAGGTCCACCGATCCATTCATCACAGTGCTCCTAGGCGTCATCAAGTCAACGAAGAAGGCGAAACCCCAAGATGCAAGGGGCGTCTGCCGACAACCCGAATGCGCCCGATCACCGGACCGGGCAAGACGTTTTCCAAGTCCTCAAGAGTCCGGATACGCTGATCGGAAAATTCGAGCAGCAGGACGCCCAGGAAACCCAAAATCAGGCCGAGAAAGGCGCCCACAAGTCCGTTCAGGGTCAAATTGGGACTGGCGGGTTTAAGGGGTTCGACGGCTGGGTTCAGGGTCACCACATTGCCCTGGGTCGATCGGCTCTCAAGACCCGCTTGATTGAGCCGCTGCAAGCTCTGGTCGTAAGCCCGTTGGGCATTTTCGAGATCGCGTTCAAGCACTCTCAGTTCATCGCGACTTTGCTTCATGGCCATCACCCGGCCACGCTGGGAATCAAGGGCGGTCCGCGCCTCGAGCTCTCTCCGTTCGGCCACCGAATAATTCTTGGAAATACTGCTGGCGACCGTATCAATTTCCTGCAAAACCCGTGTGCGGGTTGCGTCAAGCTCTTGCTGCAATTTCAGAATCTCGGGATGGT
>CAIPGD010000145.1 GCA_903864485.1 uncultured bacterium
GTCCTTGCTACAGCGCGTGCGTGCCGCTGAAGACAAGGACCACGAGGGCAAAACCGCGCCGCGCGGTACGCGCCATGATGACGCGACCGTGCTGCGGTTAAGTTTTACTTGGTGACGTCGAAAACGAGGTTCACTTTCGAAGGACCAAACGAAGCCCAGGGGACAACCTTGGTGAAGTTCACCCCAGGTTTGCTGAAGTCACAGACCCCACCTGGGAAGATCGTCCGCAAGCGGCTGAGATCAGTAGCGTTCAATGACACCTTGTAGTCCGCGAGGTCGACTGGCTTGAGCTGACACTTCAGGTTGTTGGACGCGAGCGGACCGCCCGCTTCCATCCGTGGGAACTTGTAAGAGGGCCACAGGATGTTGCACTGCGAACCGCTTGTTCCCAAGGTCTGCTTCTCCGCGATGAACTGGGGCACCGTTGACTTATCAAAGCAGCCATCGGTCACATCGGCAGGTCGGTTGCGAATGACCTTGGTGCGCTGTGCATCGGCAGTCTTGTCAGCAGCAATGGCCTCCATCCATTTCTCGAACGCCGCAATCGAATTGGCACTCAAGGCTGCGATTGGCGCAGCGGGATTAGCCGCGGTCGGCGCGGTTCCGTTACCACCACGCCACATCACGTAGTTGTCGGCGTTGCCATTGGCCTGCAGCACCCGCTCACGCGCAGCAAAATGTTCCCACTGCATGTGATAGTTCGAAGTGTCTTCCCCGTAGATGTTGGATACATCGAGAATCGGAATCGACGACAAGCCCCCACCGCCGTTCAACAGTAGACCGCTCTGATTTGCGCGCTGAATCGCGTCAGCATTCCCCACGGTGCGTGAGGTCACAGGATTGGCATCGGTATCAAACCCGCCAACGTTCGCGTTCAAATCGAGGAACTGCGCGATCGTAATCGCGCCCGAGTTGAGCGCTGAGAGACCGTATTGCACGCCCACATTGTCGTAAGTTCGCAGGCCAATCGTGGTCTTGCCGGACGGATCAAGAGGATTCGTTCCCTTGCCGTAGACGTTCGAACCGATATCAAAAATAGTCGGTCGCGCACCCGCAAAATTGGGAGGGCTGGCATTCGGGTCATAACGCAGCGGCACCGGTACGGCAGCATTCCATACCGCGGAAGCATAGTTACCCACACCGGCAAACGTCGGGGCAGTGCGGCCAGGAACGGGGTCTGTGCGGCCCATCTGGTTGCCATTGGCCACCAGGGTAATTTCCGCTGCGTAGCCTGAAAGTGTCGCCTTCTGGGCTGGCGTGAACGAGGTTGCCGAGGGCAGGTTGCTCGCAAAATAATTGCTCAAAAGATGCGCATCCGCGCCCGACTGAGCAATCGTAATGACATCCGGGAAGGTCGCATCGATGATTGCACCATCGAACAAACCAGGGAACATATCGCCCAGTTGGAGACTCGCGATCGCGCCACCCGAAGTGCCCGTGGAAATCGTATACACCGGCGCCCCATAGCGCTTGATGAAGTACTCCTTGGTCATCGACGCCGCCTCACCCGAGAGGACGTTATTACAGGCGTTAGTAGGATGGTTCAGCGTGTTGTTGGCCACCGCATACCCGCGCGACAGCCAGGTGTCGTTCATCGGGTTGTAACCAAAAACGCCCCCCTGGATGTACCAGCCGCCCACGCAACCCGTGCCGTGACCATAAACCAGACGCTTATTCCAGTTTTTGGGCTGAGTTGTCGGAGTGGGCTCCACGTCCTTGGTCGGATCAAACAGCATGGTGATCTGCGCGATACCTCGGTCGATCGTCGCAGTCTCAACCCGAACGATATAGGGCACCATCGCGCCCGCCGCATTCTTGATCAACTTGACGTCCGCGGGGATCGTCTTCGTATCGGTCAGCGGTTTGAACACTTCGCCGGTGGTGCGATACGAGTACTGAACGTTCGTTTGTGCCGAACAGTTAGGATCGGTCGCATTGGCCACTAGCTTCGTACCATCAGGCAGTGCCAGGGTGCCCGTCTGACAAATGAAAGGTGTGACCTGCGGGCCCGAAGAGATCGGCCCAGCAATCGGATAGTTGGTCAAGGTCAGCGCGGTCGCGGCCGAGCTACCCACCTTGGCAGACAACGCGTTGTCACCATCCTTGAGTCCCGTGACGAGCCCAATTTTTGTGCCTGCGGTCGTGCCATCCTTGAACACGGCCGAGACGTCGGTCCCATTCACCGTCACCGCCAGGGTTTCACCCGACTTGATATCGGTGGGCATCACGATCTCGACCAAGGCACTGCCGCCGCTCACCCGGTACGGCAATGACGACTTAACGGCGACCGCAGGGGCCGACGTGGGTGTTACAACCACAACCGGGGGGGTCACTGGTGCGGGTTCGCCGCCGCCCCCTCCGCCACAGGCGCTCAACACCGCGACCGCGCAAAGCGTCATGCCGGCTGTTGAAAGCCCTGCCCGCGCAGAGCTTGCGCGCAACCCCATAGGTCGTTTGTTCATCTTGTCCCCTGATTTAAATTGGACACTCAACATGAGTGACCGTCCAACTTACACCCGGGAAATTATTACAACTACCCCGTGGAATCCCCAACCAATACCCGTTCGATGCCCTCCGGGCGAGCGATCAGAACGACATCGGCGGGCCTGGCTGCAAACAACCCGCACGTCACAACGCCAGCAATTGCGTCGATTTTCGCTTCGAGTCCTCGCGCGGCCTCAGGCTGAATCTGCAAACCGCCCACATCCAGGACGAGGTTGCCATCGTCGGTTGCGAACCCGTCGCGCAGCTTGGGGAAACCGCCCAATGAGACCAACTCGCGGGCAACCAAGGGCGCCGCCATCGGAATCACGTCGACAGGAAGTGCAAAAGCACCAAGGACAGGCTTCACCTTGCTGGCATCGACAATGCAAACAAAGCGCTCGAATGCAGCCGCCACAATTTTTTCGCGGGTCAAGGCGCCACCACCGCCTTTGATCATTTGGAGCCACGGATCGATCTCGTCGGCACCGTCCACATAAACCGGTGCTGGCAGGCCTGACGCAATCAGTTCGCTAAGATCCATCACATGAATGCCCTGCGCGCGCAAGCGCTCAGTGCTGCGGCGCGAGCTCGAGACCGCACCGACAAAACGATCGCGCCGGGTTGCCAACGCGTCGATAAACAGGTCGACCGTAGAGCCACTTCCGACCCCCACCACCGAACCTTCCACCAGCTCGTCCAGTGCGGCCAAGGCTGCCCGTTGTTTTAAGACATTTTGTTCCATGTAATTGCAGTCCTGCGAACGTGTTGTGAAAGGTTTCCTTGTCGGCGCGGGTCGACAATGCGGCAATCCAGACTTCGCAGCACCCTTTCGGAGTCGTCATGGATCTTGTTACCGACACCGCCCTACTGGCCGCAGGTATCGTCGCACACCCGCTCGAAATTGCAGCCAGTCTGCGCAGGCTGAACCGGCACCAGACTCAGGTTTTCTATTACCCGCATCGTGCGACACCGACCTGGTCGAGCACCTTGCATTCCATCGATGACGCGCGGCGCGAGTTACGGGTGTTTACCCCCCGGATCTCCAATCGGAGCGAAGCCGAATCGGTGAGGA
>CAIPGD010000146.1 GCA_903864485.1 uncultured bacterium
ATGGAGGTGCGCGAAGCCGAATCGATGATGCGTCGCGAGGGAATTACCTGGCTCAGCACCACAACCAAGTCCATCGAAGAGATCGCCACCACGGTGCTGCAGCATATCCGCCCGATCGGGCTCTAATCAGCCAAACGCTGTCGCCTTTGCTCGAAGAGGCAGACCGCAGCGGCCGCGGAGACGTTAAGCGATTCCACACGGTCGCTCTGAGGGATGCGGACCCAGTGCACCGTCTCGGCGTCAATGAGCGGGTCGAGCCCGGCCCCCTCATTACCGAACAACCATAAGGACGGCGACCGGAGATTAGTCGACCAAAGGTCGATCGCGTTCTGCGGCCGCGCAGCCAGGCGCGGCATTTGAACCCGCGCCTCCAGGTCCACCCAAGCGACGCTTTCGTGGACCTGCAGGGCAAAGTGAGCGCCCATGCCCGCGCGCAGTACCTTCGGCGACCACACCCAGGCACTTCCAGGGGCCGTGAAAACCCGACCAATACCGGCAGCGACTGCCGTCCGCAAAATCGATCCGACATTGCCCGGGTCTTGGACTCGGTCCAGATAAATCGCATCCTCAGTCAAGCGCTCGGGTAGGGTGGGTTGCGGGGTTTCAATTAAAAATGCCAGAGAGACCCCTTGCGCCAATTGACTGAGGTCGCGCCACATGGTGTCGTCAACCAGCAAAATGGTCAGCGCCGGATTGAGCGCTTGGGCTCGCGATAGCAAGGCACGACAGCTCGGAACCTGCTGCGCAGAATCCGCAATGGCTACGAGGCGCGGCGCTCCCCAACGGTTCAACCATGCTTCGCAGAGGTGCTCGCCTTCCAGAAAAGACAGGCCGCGTTTGCGTCGCTCGCGCGCTGACTGGGCACACACGACCAACTCGCGCCAATGGGGATTGTCGCGGGAGTAAATTTGCCGAAGACCCTTGAGATCGAGCGACCCGATGCTCACAAGAGTCTCCCTCGCGCGCGGACTGGGGCAAAGCTGCGTCGATGTTCTGGGCATGGCCCCAGACGGTCCAGGGCCGCGAGATGCGCCAGGGTCCCGTAACCCTGATGAATCTCAAAACCATAGCCAGGCCATTGGCGCGCGAGTTCACCCATCAGCCGATCACGCTCGGTCTTGGCCAGGATCGAAGCTGCACTGATGGCGGGGACCTTGGCATCGCCCCCGACGATGGCGCGTCCAGGAAAGGGTAAGTCAGCAGGCAACTGGTTGCCATCGATCAACGCGAATAGAGGCACTGGCCGAGGGCCTGAGGAACTCAGGGCGCCGAGATCGCCCTGAATCGAAGTCTGGATCAAATTCAGGGCTCGAACCATGGCGAGCATTGTCGCCTTGAGAATATTGAGGCGGTCAATCTCTTCAACTGTGGCGTGGGCAACCGCCCATGCGAGGGCAGACTTGCGGATCTGCTCCGCAAGTTCGGTCCTGCGTTTTGGCGATAAACGCTTGGAATCATCCAAACCAAAAATCGTAGAGCGATCATCGAGCACAACCGCAGCGGCGAAGACCGGACCGGCAAGTGGGCCCCGACCTGCCTCGTCGACCCCGCACACAAGTCCCTCAAAATTGGCCTCGCTCATCGGCGAGCGACGGTTAGCAACACCTCGGCAGAACGCTGTGCGCAGCCCTGGGCCAATGATGCGTGGATGGCTGCGAATCGCTCGCGTAATCGTATTCGACCGACATCATCGTCATGCTGATCAATGACCGACTGGCCCATCGCGGCTGGCACTGCAGCGTCCTGAACGAACTCCGGTACTAGCGACTCATTGGCCAGAATATTCGGCAATCCGATCCAGGGCAGATAGGCCATGCGACGCATTATTCGGTAGTTCAAAGGATGCATTCGATAGGCAATCACCATCGGCAAACCAAAGAGGGCCGCCTCAAGCGATGCGGTCCCGCTTGCTACAAGGGCTACGCCACTCGCAGCAAGTGCGTCATGTGATTGCCCTTGAACCAGGGTCAATCGCTCGCGCAGGCTTTCAGCACGACGTCCCATTCCTAACAAGGTTTGCTGCAACACGCGATGTAAGCTGGGTGTCGCTGCCGGCAAAACAATTTGAAACTCGGGCCGACGCTCAAGAATCCAAATCGCCGTCTCAAGAAAAACGGGGCCAATATGACGCACTTCGCCTCCGCGACTACCGGGTAAAAGCGCGATGAGTGGTCCCTTGGTTGGAACCCCACTCGCCGCCAGGCGCGTGCGCGCGGAATGACGGTCCGGCTCGATCGGGATTTGATCGGCTAGCGGATGTCCCACGTAGGTTGCGGGGATACCAGCGCTCTCATAGATCGATTGCTCAAAGGGGAAAACGAGGACCATGTGGTCCACGGCTGCCCGAATCCGATCGAGTCGCTCCCGGCGCCAGGCCCAGATCGAC
>CAIPGD010000147.1 GCA_903864485.1 uncultured bacterium
GAAATCAGCTTGCGGGTCAACGGATTGATTTCAATGCGCTCGCTGCCCTGACTCGAACTCGTTACGGGGGGACGACCATCGAGGGGCCGACCAAGACCATCAACCACCCGCCCCAACAGGCGTTCGTCGACCCCGGGCGAGGTTTGTTCAATGACCGACCGGTGCGCGCCGGCGCTACGGCGCGGCGTGCGCAAAGGGTATACCGCTGCACCCGGCGCGAGCGGTCGCGGCTGATCAACCCCCATGTAGAGGGTCACATCACCGCGGAATCCCACCGACTCGATATCCATCAATTGCCCGGTCGATGACTCGACCCGCGCCAGTGATCCGATCGGCTGTGGCAGCCCGCGGACCTCGTAGATGAGACCGGTCACCCGATGCAGCGAACCGGTCCGAATCCCCATCGGAGTCGTCTTAAGCGAGTCTCCGGCGTCCGAAAGCTCGGCACGGGATCTAGAGAGGGGATCGATATCGGCAGGGGGTGTCGCAGAAGACAACTCTGGCGGATGAGCCATCATCGCAGCGCCCGAGACTGCGTGCCGGTTAAGCCACTGCGGCGGGCTTACACCCTCAGTCATCGCCATCTAGCGGCAAACCTAAAGCCTGGCGCACCAGCGCGCGTCGCGAGTTCGTCCCAAGGTCAAGTCGCAAGCCCTCGACCTCCACAAAACAGGACCCACGGGGGATGTCCTCGTCCTCAACGAGCGCCACCTTGCAAACCTGCTGCTCGCCCTCGGCCAGAAGCGCCCAGAGCGCCGACTCCGCTGGATGAACCCGCAGAAACAATTGCTCACCCGGTCGAGGAATCCGCCCCAGCGCCTCGGTGACCGCGTTTGTAAAGAATTCGCGCGCCATCGGTTGCCCGCCTGCCATCCGCTCGCCAACCTGATAGGCGAGCTCGACCAGTGAACCCCCAATCTCGTCGACCAGCGCGCGCTGGCCTTCAACCAGCGCCACCAAGGCCGCGCTCAGGTGTTTGATTTGCTCGACGCCTTCGGCGTAGGCCGCCGCGTAGCCTTTGGCACTGCCGTCATCAAAGCCCTGCTGATAGCCCTCGCTCAGCCCCCGCTTAAAACCCTCTTCGCGACCGAGCGCAAACCCTTCTTCGCTCGCCGTTACGCGTATACCTTCGACCTCTTCAACGGTTGGCAACTGAATCGTCGGCGGCGGCACTTTCTCGATCGCACGCTTGGGGCGTGGCGGATCAAACGATGGGACATCCCAACGACGAAATACAGCACTCATTTGGCGATCCGTCGGTTAGTGCAAGGTGTTCGGAACTGGGCTCGATCCCGCAGGGCCACCATCAGGGTTCCCCGTCAACGGTGCCTCGCCCGGAATTTTTACGGCGTCATCCGACTTGCGCAATTGCTGGCGAATCCAGCGCGCCAAAAGCTCGGGGTCGGCATGCACCTTTTGCTTGACGTCGGCGATCTCGCGGACCAACTCCTCGGCCGAGGTCTCTTCGTTCGACGTGGAGGAACTGGACGTACCGGACGAAATGCGCGACACCATTCGTCA
>CAIPGD010000148.1 GCA_903864485.1 uncultured bacterium
AATGATGGTTTTGTTCACTTTAAACATCCAAGTTGTCGCGAATTTCGCGAATTGATTTCACTCGAACCGCCATCCTAGACGAGCGCGAATCATCCATTGCCTTGATTAGGAGACCCCATGCTGGAACGTCGCGTCGTTTTGCCGAATGGTCGCAAGATAGCGGTGCGGGAGTCGGGCCCCGCCAATGGGCGTCCGGTGTTCTATCTGCACGGTTTTCTGGGTTCCCGCCTTGAATGCGTCCCGGCTGATCCATTAGCAGCGGAATTTGGCTTGAGATTGATCTCGATTGACCGACCTGGATTTGGCCTCAGCTCGAGTGCTCCGCCGGACCCTGCAATCGACGCGGCCGACGCCGCGGCGGTTTGTTCCGAATTGGGATTGCGTCAGCCCATCATCGTCGGGGTCTCCGGCGGAAGCGCGCCCGCCCTTCTAATGGCAGCGAACCCTGTCGTCGGCGCCCAGGTGGTGATTCTTGCCTGCCCACTTTGCCCGCTCGACGACCCCACGGTGCTCGCGCAGTTCAGTGCAGTCGCGCAATTTGTCCTCAACGGAACGACCCTCACACCCCGAACTGCTGGCTTCTTACTCGACGGCCCTCTGCGGCAGTTTGCCAAGCGCTACCCTCAGGCACTCTTAAAAATTCTCTGCACCAGATTCGCTCGCGCCGATCAGGAAGCACTGCGTAGCGGGGAATGGAGCCAAGCCATCGCCAGTTCTCTAGCTGAATCGTTCGCTGCCGGCGGACATGGCGCTCTTCGTGACTTATTAGCTTATACCCAGCGCTGGGACGAGCGTCTTTGGAAGGTGCAAACCCCCGTGCTGATTTGGCACGGTCGACAGGACACCGTCGTGCCCATTCAATGCGCACGCGCTCTGGCCCGCCGATTGGCTAACGGGCAACTACACGAGTACGAAAACGAAGGGCACCTCTCGGTGCCCCTTCGACATATGCGGACTCTACTCAGTCAGGCGATCCGGCTCGCTGCCAACTCGACGGCGGCGAAGCCCGCGATTCATTAAGCTGATTTAAGCAGCGCGAGCCCGCCGAACGATGTGCGCGCGGGGCGGTTGCGCGCCGCGTTCCGGACTGGCAGGACGGGCGAATGTCCGGCCGGCATCTGGCCTCGGGGCGCGGTCACGGGGCTGGAAGCCTGGACGACGGTCGCCCGCCGCTCCCGTTCGGTCCCCGAAGGGCCGATCGCCAGCAGGCCGGTCACCGAAAGGACGACCACCAGAGGGTCGATCCGCAAAGGGACGATCCGCGAAGGGACGATCGCCTGATGGACGATCACCAAAGGGCCGACGCTCGGCACTGGCTGGACGGGCCTCAAACGGACGGCGATCACCGCCCCCATAGCCACCGCCGCCGCCGCCATAGCCACCGCCACCACCACCGAAGCCACCGGGGCGACGACCGTCGCCGCGTCGATCGGAACCGCGGGCAGGACCACGATCGCCACCCCGTGGAGGCGCAAATCGCGGTTCGAGGCCCGGCAGGGTTGCGACTGGCAATG
>CAIPGD010000149.1 GCA_903864485.1 uncultured bacterium
CGTAGGTCAGTGTTTGCTCCATCTGGCCCTGCATCAATGATCTGCAGTCCCGGGATGTCCTCGCTGATCCGGTTGCGCGCGGTCGTTCGAATGACTTCGGCATTTGCATTGGGGCCTGAATCGGCCCTAAAACGCAGCTCAATCGTCTCGCCTGTACGCAAGATGCCGCCATGACGGATGCCACGCTCGCGCAGGTTGGCTCGGATCTCCGAAGCGTATGCATCGATCCGCTTGAGGACTGCGGCTTTCGTATCCACCTGTAACAAGAAGTGAACCCCGCCGCGCAAATCGAGTCCGAGATACATGGGGAGGGCGTGAATGGAGGTCAACCACGACGGTGTTCGGGCCAGAAGGTTGAGCGCAACCACAAAACTGGGCTCCTGACCCTCTGGCGTCAGGGCCCGCACGAGGGTGTCCTTGGCCTTGAGTTGCGTGTCGGTGTCGCGAAAGCGCACCTTGATCGAGGTGCCATCGAGCAGGAGACCCTCTTGCACGATGTTGGCTTCTTTGAGAGTGCGTTCAACCCGCGTCGCCAGCGCTGCGTCAACCCGCGCAGTCGCAGCGACGGCTGAAATCTGCACCGCCGGCGCTTCGCCAAAAAAATTGGGCGCTGTATAAAGCGCGCCCAATACCAGTGCGAGTGCGATCAGGAGGTTCTTCCAGAGCGGAAAACGATTCACGGCAGTTTAGCTAGCGGTTTGATCAGCAGGTTGGGGGGCGGCGGGTTGGCAGGACGCTCAGCCGGTTGGTCAAATCTGGCCGTTTATTGAATCGCCTTGATCGTGCCCTTCGGCAGTACTTGCTGGACCGCTGACCTTTGCATCTGGACTTCAACCACCTGGTCCGGGCCGCGTTCAGCGCTTACCCGAGCGACTTCGACGCTGACGTAGGCCTCACCGATCTTGCTGATTTTGCCAACCATACCGCTGGCTGCAAGCACTTCGTCCCCTTTGGCGAGCGAATCGATCATTTGCTTGTGTTCCTTCTGCCGCTTCATTTGCGGACGGATCATGAGGAAGTAGAGCACGCCAAACATCAGCACAATGGGAAGAAAGCTCATGAGGCTTTCTGTCCCACCGGCGCCAAAAGGGGATTGAGCGAAGGCGGAGGAGATAAACACGGACAAGGCTCCGAGCGCGAAAACCGCCGAGTATAGCCGTCGCGCTCCTAGCCGTCGCGCGCCTAGTCGTTCCAACCCTAGTCGTTCCACCCCTAATCGTCGCCCGTGGTCGCGTCCACCTCATCGGCCTCACAGTCGTCCACGCCCCGGGCCCGATCGGAATGAAAGCGTTTGACAAAGTCCTGAAACGTACCCGTTTCGATGGCACCTCGCATTTCCTGCATGAGGGTGAGGTAGTAGTGCAGGTTGTGAATGGTGGCCAGTCGGGCGCCGAGAATTTCGTTGACCTTCTGCAAGTGCTGAATGTAGGCGCGCGAAAATCCGCCCGCACAGGCATAGCAGCCGCAGCCAGGGTCAATCGGGCGCGGGTCACTAAACCAACGCGCGTTGCGCAGCCTTAAATCGCCAAACCGAGTGAACAACCACCCGTTGCGGGCGTTTCGGGTCGGCAGGACACAGTCAAACAGGTCAATCCCCGCCGCAACGCCCCGGACCAGATCTTCAGGCGTGCCGACGCCCATGAGGTAGCGCGGCTTGTGTTGGGGTAGACGCGGCGCGACGTGATTGAGGATCCGCACCATGTCTTCTTTCGGCTCGCCGACGGAGAGCCCGCCAATGGCAAACCCTTCAAAGCCGATCGTGGTCAACCCGGCCAATGACTCGTCGCGCAGATCGGTAAACATGCCGCCCTGAACGATGCCAAACAATGCGTTCCGACCGTCAGCGCCGTTGTCGCGGTCGTTAACTGGCTGGTCTTGACCGAGTCGCTCAAAAGCCTCGCGGGAACGCCGAGCCCAGCGCAGCGAGAGTTGCATCGATTGCTCCGCCTCAGTTCGCGTGGTGAGTTGGCCGTCAGTTTCGTAGGGCGTGCATTCATCGAACACCATCGCGATATCAGAATTCAGGGCGTGCTGGATTCGCATCGATTCTTCTGGGGTCAACAGCAGACGATCGCCGTTAATGGGGGACGCAAAGTGAACCCCGTGCTCTTCAATTTTTCGCAGCTTGCCGAGACTCCAAACCTGAAACCCGCCAGAGTCGGTCAGGATGGGGTGCGGCCATCGGTTAAATCCGTGCAGACCGCCGAGGGACTGAATGACCTCGGTGCCCGGGCGCAACCACAGGTGAAAAGTGTTGCCCAGGATGATGCGGGCGCCGACTTCTTCGAGTTCGCGGGGGCTCATCGCCTTGACTGCACCATATGTCCCAACCGGCATAAAGATCGGGGTCTCGACTGTGCCGTGATTCAAGGTGAGGCGGCCACGCCGGGCCTGCCCGTCGGTTTTAAGCAGTTCGTAGTGAAGCATCAGGTGGGTTCCAACAGAGCGTTGTTCAACAGCGCGCGGTCCAGAAGCATCGCGTCTCCGTAACTAAAAAACCGATAACCCTGGGCGATGGCGTGCTGATACGCACGTTGGATGGGGGCATACCCGGCAAACGCACAAACCAGCATCATTAGCGTCGATCGCGGCAAATGAAAATTGGTAATTAGCCGATCGACCACTTCAAAAGAATCGCCCGGTTTCAGGAAGAGGCGGGTTTCGTTGGCGCCTGCAGTCACTAATCCGTGGGTCCGAGCGGACGATTCGAGGGCTCTGAGTGCGGTCGTACCCACCGCGATCACCTGATTTCCAGCCTGTTTGGTTTGTGTAATGGCATCGACGGTTGACTGCGGAATCTCGTAAGTCTCGGCGTGCATTTCATGTTCGTCCAGGTTTTCGACGCGGACAGGTTGGAACGTGCCGGCCCCCACGTAGAGGGTGATCCCGGCAATCCGAACGCCCCGCTCGACGAGCGTCTGCAGGAGCGCGGAATCGAAATGCAGCCCAGCGGTCGGTGCAGCAACCGCACCCGGGCGCGTGGCAAAAACCGTCTGGTAACGGGCATCGTCATCGGCTTGTGGGGGCCGCGCGATGTAAGGCGGCAACGGAAGCTCACCCGCCTCGTTGAGCACTTGCTGAATCTCGGCATCGAATTTAAGGATAAAAAACTCGCCGGCCCGCCCAATCATCGTTGCCCCGAACCGGGTCGCCGATGAGGCCGATGAGGCCGATGAGGCTGAGGGGGCCCGTGTCGACGGGACGTCGATCCAGAGGCGATTTCCAGGTCGAGGTTTCTTGCTCGCGCGCAGTTGGGCCCAGACCGTGTGTTCATCCAGGACCCGTTCGACCAATAGTTCAAGACGGCCGCCGGTATCGCGCTGACCATGGAGTCGCGCCCGAATCACTCGGGCGTCGTTGATGATCAGCAGGTCACCTGGGGCCAGACAGGCCGGGAGGTCACGAAAGTGGCGATCGTGCATTGCGTCGGAGCCCACGTGCAGCAGACGTGAGGACGCTCGATCGTCCAGGGGCATCTGCGCGATCTGGCCAGCGGGTAAATCAAAATCAAAATCGGACGTGCGGTACTGAGTCAAGGGATTTGGGCGCGACATGACGGTGACGAAGGGGGGCTTTCAGGACGCTAGTTTGGCTTAACGGCAATTACGACCGATAATCCTGGCTCAGGAACGCCGCAGCATGGCGTCGTTCCCTGTGCCGGGGTGGCGAAACGGTATACGCACCGCACTCAAAATGCGGCGGGCGAAAGCCCATGAGGGTTCGATTCCCTCTCCCGGCACCAGCGCCTCTTCGATGGCGTTTCATCGTCCTGACACAATCGACCGGCATTGTGGCGCCTCCTCGCCACGTCTGCAGCGGGTTCGCATGCCATCAATGGCTGCGCCGCACGGCGTGGACGAACTGTTTCATCGAAGTTCCACGAAACCCAAGGACGATCATGCGTATTCAATTTCGAAACTGGACAGCGGCTGTTGCCTCAATCGCCGCGCTGACCGCGCCGATGACGACGTCGGCTAACGAGATCACGGGCGCCGGAGCAACCTTCCCCGCCCCGATCTACGCGAAGTGGGCGGAATCGTACAAGGCGGCCACCGGTGTTCAGTTGAACTATCAGGCTGTGGGCTCTGGTGGTGGCGTGAACCAGATCAAGGCGAAAACCGTGGATTTCGGCGCCAGCGATGATCCGATGAGCGGTGAAGATCTGACCAAGAATGGCCTGCTCCAGTTTCCTGCAGTGATTGGCGGTATCGTCGTTGTGGTCAACCTGCCTGGCATCCAGCCGGGTCAACTCAAGGCTGACGGCAAGGTGCTGGGCGACATCTTCCGTGGCAAGATCACGAAGTGGAACGACCCATCGATCACCGCAATGAATGCCGGTGTGACGCTCCCCGATACTGCGATCACCCTGGTTTATCGTTCGGATTCCTCCGGAACGACCGCTGGTTTCACCGACTATCTGGCTACCAATTCGCCTGAGTTCAAGAAGGAAGTTGGTGCCGGTAAGACCGTGACCTGGACTTCAGGTGTCGGTGGCCGTGGCAACGCGGGTGTTGCAGCCAACGTGACCAAAGTCGCTGGCTCGATTGGCTATGTGGAGTACGCCTACTCCAAGCAAAACAAGATGACTCATCTGGGTCTGGTCAACAAAGCTGGCAAGCTCGTTCAGCCAGATGATCTGACTTTCGCGGCCGCGGCCGCGAAAGCGGACTGGAAATCAGCTCCAGGGTTTGGTATCAACTTGAACAACTCGGGTGAACCCAATGCATGGCCGATCACTTCGGCATCGTTCATCCTGATGTACAAGACCGCCGAAAAGGCAGACCGGTCGGCTGAAGCGCTCAAGTTCTTCCAGTGGGCTTATAAAAATGGTCAGAAGCTGGCGATTGACATGGACTATGTGCCAATGCCCGCCCCAGTGGTGAGCCAGATCGAAGCGACCTGGGCCGAGATTAAGGACGCGTCAGGCAAGGCGGTTCTGGCAAAATAACCAAGTAATCGTCCGAACGGATCCCACACCGACCGATTTTTCGTCGGTGCTTGGGGACGGCGGGTTTGCCGAACCAACAGCGATGGACACTATGACGTTGACCGCGAACTCGACTGTGAACCCGAACCCGAACTCGAATTCAAATTCGGCCGGTAAAGACGCGAGCGCTCTTGCTGAGCAGGCGAGGCGCGTCGCCGCTTTCGGGTTTCAGGACCGTCTGTTCAAGGCGGTTACGTTTTCGTTCGCTGCACTCGTCATGCTGGCCCTGGCGGGGATCCTCGCCTCGCTGTTGATCAAAGCCTGGCCAACCCTCGAGGCTTATGGGCTGAGTTTTCTTGTCGGCACCCGGTGGGCTCCCAACGAAGAGGTCTATGGCGCGGTCATCGCGATCTACGGCACGCTGGTGACTTCAGGGATCGCGCTCGCGATTGCCGTACCGGTGAGTTTCGGGATTGCCGTTTTTCTGACCGAGACCTGCCCGACCTGGCTGCGTCAGCCGCTCGGGACAGCCATCGAGCTCCTAGCGGGCGTACCCTCGATCATCTTCGGGTTCTGGGGCCTGTTTGTTTTTGCTCCGATTTTTCAGGAATACGTGCAACCCCTGCTGGCTGCGACCAAAATCCCCCTGTTTTCTGGCCCGCCCTTAGGGATTGGCATCTTGACCGCGAGTGTCATTCTGGCCCTGATGATTATTCCGTTCATTGCGTCGGTAATGCGCGACGTATTTAAGACCGTGCCACCCGTTCTTAAAGAGTCCGCGTACGGGCTGGGCTGTACCACCTGGGAAGTCGTGCGCAACATCGTGCTGCCTTACACGCGGGTCGGCGTTGTGGGCGGCGTCATGCTGGGTCTTGGCCGCGCGCTTGGTGAGACGATGGCAGTGACCTTTGTGATTGGTAATGCCAATCGCCTTTCGGCCAGCCTGTTTGCGCCGGGCAATTCGATTGCATCGACGCTGGCGAATGAATTCGCGGAGGCGGCGCCTGGCCTGCATGTTTCCAGCCTGTTTGCCTTGGGCCTCGTCCTGTTTTTGATTACGTTTGTGGTCCTTGCTGCCGCGAAGTGGTTAATCCAGTCCGGTGAACGAGCGGCCGGTACAAAGTAAGCGTTACGGCCGAATAAGCGTCCCAAGGAAATTGAGTATGTCATCCATCTACCTGCGCCGTAAGATCGCCGACAAGCTGGCTCTGGTGCTTTCGCTGATGGCGGTCGTGCTTGGAGTCAGCGCACTCCTGTGGATACTTTGGACCCTGTTCTCGAACGGGCTTGCCGCATTAACCCTGAATTTTTTCACTCAGTCGACGCCAGCGCCGGGCACTGAGGGGGGCGGTATGGCCAATGCCATCGTCGGTAGCATTTTGATGGTGGGCTTGGCGACTCTGATCTCCACACCAGTGGGAATCCTTGCGGGTATTTACCTTGCCGAGTACGGCGATCGGTCCAAATTCGCATCGATGACACGCTTTGTACTCGACGTCATGCTGTCGGCGCCCTCGATCGTGGTGGGCCTATTTGTCTATGCACTTGCGGTCGCAACCTTGCGCCATTTTTCAGGGTGGGCTGGTACCTTGGCACTGGCCTTGATCGCAGTCCCTGTGATCGTGCGCACGACCGAGAATATGTTGCGTCTGGTGCCCGGAAGCCTGCGTGAGGCCGCATTTGCTCTGGGCGCACCGCGCTGGAAAGTCGCGATCGTGGTGACCTTGCGTGCGGTCCGCGGCGGTGTCGTCACGGGGGTCTTGCTGGCACTCGCCCGAATCACGGGTGAAACCGCGCCGTTGCTGTTTACGGCTCTGAATAATCAGTTCTTCTCGCTCAACATGTCAGGGCCGATGGCGAATCTGCCGGTTGTGATTTACAACTTCGCGATGAGTCCTTACGAGAACTGGCAGTCCCTCGCCTGGGGTGGGGCCGCACTGATTGCTCTGGTGGTGCTTGCCATCAATATTGCGGCCCGAGTTGCGTTTAGCGACAAGGTCCAGGCCTGACCCCTGACTGGAATCCATCATGGTTGAAACCCCCGTCGCTCCTGCCCCAAGTGCACCCGTGATTACGGACGTTGCGCTCCGGGTGCGTAATCTGAACTTTTATTACGGCAAGTTTCAAGGTCTCAAGAACATTAATCTTGATATTGCCAAGCATAAGTGCACCGCGTTCATCGGTCCTTCGGGATGCGGCAAGAGCACCTTGTTGCGCGTACTGAACCGGATGTATGACCTCTACCCCGGGCAGCGCGCTGAGGGGCAGTTGCTTCTAAATGGGGTCGATGTGCTTGGTGCTGATCAGGATCTGAATTTGTTGCGCGCCAAGGTCGGAATGGTGTTCCAGAAGCCCACGCCATTTCCAATGTCCATTTACGAGAACATTGCGTTCGGGGTTCGTCTGTATGAATCGCTCTCGCGGCCGGAGATGGACAACCGGATCGAATGGGCCCTGCGGCGGGCAGCCCTCTGGGACGAAGTTAAGGACAAGCTGGACAAGAGCGGGCTGAGTCTTTCTGGTGGCCAGCAGCAGCGTCTGTGCATTGCCCGCGGGGTCGCGGTCAAACCGGAAGTCTTGTTGTTGGATGAACCGACCTCGGCACTCGATCCGATTTCGACCGCGCGCATCGAAGAACTCGTGGTCGAACTGAAGAACGACTACACGATCGCGATCGTGACCCACAATATGCAACAGGCAGCTCGGATCAGTGATTACACTGCCTACATGTATCTGGGTGAAATGATCGAATTTGGTGAGACCAATCAGGTCTTTATCAAGCCGCGCGAGAAGCGCACTGAAGACTACATTACCGGCCGGTTTGGCTGAGTCAATCGATACGTCCCCTTCCGAGAGGTTCTATGCCCCTTCAGCACACGGATAAATCCTTCGACGAGGATATGGAGCGCGTCCGTTCCATCGTTGTCGCGATGGGCGGGTTGGTTGAAAAGCAGTTCACCCGTGCTCTAGACGCCGTGCGCTACGGCGATCTCCGGTTGGCTGCTCTGGTACTGTCCGAAGAGGCCATGGTGAACCAGATGCAGGTTCAGGCCGATCTGTTGTGCAACCAGGTGATCGCCCGCCGTCAGCCGGCTGCAATCGACCTGCGCGAGCTGATTGGCGCAATTCACACCATTCATGATCTTGAGCGGATCGGTGACGAAGCGAAGAAAATCGCGCTTCGCAGCAAAGGCATTGAGACCTACCCCGATCGCGCCTCGCTGCCGCTCGAACGGGTCTCAACAATGGCTGAGAATGCGCGAGGCATGCTTGGAAGGGCCTTAGACTCGATGATCCGACACGATGCCTCGTTGGCAGCGACCGTTCCAGACCTCGATCTCGAGGTCGATAGTGAACGCGACTCGCTGCAGACCGATCTGTTGGCGCGGATGGGGACGGATGCAGGCGCGATCGCAGCCGCTCTTGATTTGATGTTCGTTGTTCAGTCGATCGAGCGGATCGGTGATCATGCGAAGAACCTCGCCGAATACGTGATTCACATTGTTGAGGGCGTGGACACGCGCCACACCCGCAACGGCAGCGACGGCCCGCGTTAATCGCCTTGTTTGCGTTCAGTGGCCAGGCGCTCTGCCGGCCATTGAATGGAAAAGCAACTGCCATGACCGAGTTTGCTCGTGATTTCCAGTGTTGCTCCGTATCGTTGCAATGCGTGTTTGACGATCGCGAGCCCGAGACCAGTACCTCCTGAGTCGCGCGATCGCCCTCGATCTACCCGGTAGAAGCGTTCGGTCAGGCGGGGAATGTGTTCGGCAGCGATACCGATTCCGGTGTCGCGAACGCGCAAGACTCCCTCGGTGCCCTGACGCTCCCAATCAACGGTCACTTGGCCACCCTCAGGGGTATAACGGACCGCATTGGTCAAGAGGTTGCGCACGACCGTCTGCAGATCCAGAGCATCCGCCTTGAGCCACTGGGGGCCTGATAAGTGGAGACTGATCTGATGGCGGCCCCCAGAAAGTGCCTGCGCATCGCCGACCAAAATCGTCAGAAAATCATGAATGTCGATCGGCGTGTTCTCGAAGTCTCGTGGCAGATCGTGTTCTAGCTTGGCAAGGATCAGAAGGTCCTCAATCAGGCGCCGCATGGTGTCGCTTTGCTTACCAATCGCATCAAGATATTGACGCCGCGAGTCATCGTCCAGATCAAGATCGAGCATCGTCTCAACAAACCCCGAGATCACC
>CAIPGD010000150.1 GCA_903864485.1 uncultured bacterium
CACCACTTGATCAGCGCATTTACGGCGCTCGAAAACGTGATGATGCCGATGCTTGGTGCGGGTATTTTCCCGACATCTGCAATGCGAGAACGGGCTGAGTCACTGATCGCCCGGGTGGGATTAACGCCCTGGCAGGATCATTTGGCGGACCACCTGAGCGGCGGTCAGCAACAACGGGTCGCGATCGCCCGCGCGCTGGCGATGAACCCCGCACTGCTGCTGGCAGACGAACCAACTGGCAATCTCGACAGTCGCAGCGCCGATTCCGTCTTTGAGTTGCTGACGCAATTCAATCAAGAACAAGGGACGACCGTACTGTTTGTTACCCATAACGCCACGCTGGCGAAACGTTGCAAAGAGTTAATTGAGGTTGTCGACGGTCATATCTTGCCTTAGGGCAAACTAACCCGACACCTCGGGACTGAACAACTCAAATTGCTCGTTCAATCCCTTGAGTTCATATTCACCCTTCGATGCAAAGGACATATCGCTACCGCCCGTCAGGTCTCTTAATGTCCGTGTCATCAAGACTTCTCCCGCGCTAGCCTTGTCCATCACCCGCGCGGCGATGTTGACGGCGATACCGGTCACGTCCTCGCCACGATTGACCACCTCCCCAACATGCAGACCAGCGCGGATCGGCAAGCCGATGGCTTCAAGCGCTTGCACGAGCGCAAGGGCGCATTGCAACGCACGCACCGGACCGTCAAAAACCGCCAACAATCCATCGCCTGTGTTTTTAACAATTCGCCCCCGGAACTGCTTGACCAACGCGGTGGCGACTGCATCGTGATTGTCTAAAGCCTTGCGCCATCCTTGATCGCCCATTTGGATCAACTTTTCGGTGGAGCCAACGATGTCCGTGAAGAGCGCGGTGGTCAGTTTCTTTTGCTCGAGGTCTTCGCTTCGGCCAAGACGTGAAGCCCTGACAAAGCGGACCATGGACTCGAGCACTTCCGCGCTATCTTCGAACTGGGGCATGTGCGATGTCGAGGGCAGCTCCAGGTAGGTCGCATTGGGTATGTGATCTGCGAGGTATCGACCATTTCCCCGGCGCACCATCCTGTCGTGTCTGCGCTGAATAACCAGCGTGTCCTGGAGTACGTTGGGCAAAATCGGCCGTACATCGATCAGGTCGTTGGCCAGCATGAATTTGCGCACTCCGCTCGGCGAGCAAGCCATACGCTCTATTTTGGACAGCGCCTTAAGTTGATTGGCTTCAAACCCACCTTTAGGTCCAGCCAGCGCAGCAAACTGGCCCTTGCCCCAATTAGCAATCAGCGGCTCTAGAACCATCTCGAGACGTGGGGTATGGGGGTAGTCATCGCTGCCCCAAAATTTGGCCATCGCGCCAAATAAGATCAGGCGCTCTACCTTCTTGGGATAGGTTGCCGCAAACAGTAGGCAAACAGGTCCGCCTTCAGATAATCCAAACAACGTAGCACTCTCGGAGCCGACGGCTTCCATGACTGCGCGGAGGTCATCGATTCGTTCTTCCAGTGTGGTTGCACCTTCAATACGATCCGACATGCCTTGCCCGCGCTTGTCAAAAATGATGACGCGAAAATGCTGGCCCAGAGCTGTCAAGAAAGCACTTGTATCGTTGTCCTCCCACATTATTTCCAGGTGAGAAATGATGCCGGGCACATAAAGCAAGTCGCAATCGCCATGTCCGAAGACCTGATAGGCAATGCTCAGTTCACCGGATAGAACGAACTGGGTTTCCGGACGGTCTAGCGTCAACATGGAGACTCTCCAGAGAATGGGTCGGGACGATCAGCGTGCGCCAAAGATGGAGGACAGCATAGCTGCGCCAGGGCTGCCAAGCATCGGCCTGATGCTGAGCGGCGCGCCAACCCTGCAAGGTGTTGGGCAAGCTGAGGGCGTTTTGTAGCGCAACATCGCGTGGCAGCCAGGCGTCGCGCCATGAAAGTGCACGCATCGCAATGTAGTTCGCAGTCCAGGGACCGATCCCGCGAATCTGGCAGAGTTGTTCGATCGTTTGGGCGGGTTCGGCCATTGGCCCCAATTCGATTGCGCCCGAACTGATTGCGTTGGCAAGGGCGATGATTGCCTCGGCGCGCTGACGCACAATCCCCAGGCTCGCAATTCCTGACGGGTCTAGGCCTGCTACGCAACTGGCAGAAGGGAATGCCCGATTCAGTTCAGCAAATGGGGTTGAAATCGGCGTTCCGAACGCGGTAA
>CAIPGD010000151.1 GCA_903864485.1 uncultured bacterium
AAAACTGGAGAGCCCCGTAGGCGATGGCGAACGCTGACATGGTTTGGGCTGCGACGCCCGGACTTACCGCGAATTCTTTGGCCAGTAGCGGCAGAATGGAGTCGCACGCCCGCATCGACATCATGCTGGCGAAAGCTGCAACACCGACTAGCACCAGGGTCCGAGGGCTGGCCTTTAAGGGATTGGCCTCCACGGGGTTAACCTCTAGGGCTTCTGGGGTCTCCAGGGCAGTCATACGGGTCAAAGAAGGGGTTCCATGAAGTTATCGGTTCTCGATCAGTCCACGGCCTCAAAGGGCAAGACGCAGGATGTTGCGATTCGAGAATCTCTGGCGCTGGCGCAGCAATGCGATGCACTGGGCTATCACCGCTATTGGGTCTCAGAACATCATAACGCCAGCAATATTGTCGGGACTGCCCCCGAGGTCTTGATGGCCGCGATTGCAGTCACCACCTCCCGAATTCGGGTGGGTAGCGCGGGTGTCATGTTGCCGCACTATTCCGCGCTCAAAGTGGCCGAACAGTTTCGAGTCCTGGAGGCGCTCGCACCAGGCCGTATCGACCTCGGCATTGGGCGAGCGCCAGGGTCCGATTCCCTGACTGCTCACGCGCTCAATCCTGCCCCGCAGCCCGTCGAAGACCACTTTCCCCGCCAGGTTCAGGAACTCCAGCATTGGGTGTCGGGGCAGCCTTTACCAGAGGGGCATCCATTTCGGCGTGTCGTCGCCCATCCAACGGGACCGACATCGCCTGACCTCTGGATTCTGGGAAGTTCGGACTACGGTGCCCAGTTGGCGGCGTACTTCGGACTGCCCTATGCGTTCGCGTATTTTTTCAGTGAAGGCACAGGCGTCGAACAGGCGCTTGCCCTGTATCGGGAAACGTTTCGACCCAGCCCAGTCTGCCCGAAGCCCTATGCGACGATTTGTGTGGCGGCGCTGGCAGCCGACACCGAGGAAGAGGCTCAATGGCAATTCAAAACACGAGAACGTTCTTCGATTGATCGTGAATTTGGTATTCGTCTGCCCTTGATTTCCCCGGCCGAAGCTTCCGAGCGTTCACTTAACCTGGCCGAACAGCAAGTCGCCGAACGTCTAAGGCGCAAAGCCCTGGTCGGCTCAGGTGAACACGTGGCCGAGCGTCTGCAGGAACTGGCGACACGGTTGGCGTTGGATGAGTTGGTTGTGGTGACCTGGACCTTTGACCCCGAACCACGTTTGAGGTCTTATCAATTACTGGCAAAAGCCTTTGGGATGAAAGCCTGAAGACGACCGGATCGGTTGGTGGTAGGGTGCTGAACCATGCAACACACAACCATATTTCGGTCCCAACTGCTGACCCGGTTGTTGCGATGGATTTGCACGGCGATTTTGCGGGCGGATGGTTGGCGAATCGAGGCCGGATTGCCCGAGGGTCTGTCGAAGTGCGTGCTGATTGCGGCGCCGCATACGAGTAACTGGGATTTCGTTTACCTGTTATTGGCCGCGTTTGCACTCCGTTTGAATATCTACTGGATGGGTAAGGCTTCCTTGTTTGCGGGGCCCTTTGGCCCGGTCATGCGTTGGCTGGGTGGCATCGCGGTCAATCGAGAACAGTCGGGTAATCTGGTGGCGGCCTCGGTCGAAGCGCTCAAGAATGCGGAAGGGCCGGTGCAACTCGTCGTTCCGCCCGAAGGCACCCGCAGCCGCGTGAGGCGCTGGAAGACTGGTTTTTACTACATTGCCGTAGGCGCAGAGTTACCCATCCTGCCCGCCTATCTCGACTTTGGTCAACGGAGGCTCGGCCTCGGACCGGTGTTCCATCCGACCGGAGATATTGAGCGCGACATGCCGCAGATCCAGGCGTTTTACGCGCCAATGCGGGGCAAGAATCCACAACAGTTTGACCTGGGATCCTCCGGTTAGACAACGCCATGCAGCGATTCACGATTTCACTTCAGGACGAACTGGCTGAGCAGTTCGATA
>CAIPGD010000152.1 GCA_903864485.1 uncultured bacterium
CCTGCAACGGAGCTTCGGGGTTGCCTTTGGGTGGCGGAATTCGCGCGATCACGGCCTCAAGAATCTCGTCGATTCCCATTCCGGTTTTGGCGCTGGCCGCAATCGCATCCGTCGCATCGAGTCCGATGACATCCTCGATTTCCTCTCGGGCTCGGTCAGGATCAGCCTGAGGCAGATCCATTTTGTTCAAAACAGGAACAACTTCGACACCGAGATCCAGAGCCGTATAACAGTTGGCAACCGTTTGTGCCTCGACCCCTTGAGACGCATCGACCACCAATAACGCGCCCTCGCAGGCCGAGAGAGACCTGCTCACCTCGTAGGAAAAGTCAACGTGACCCGGGGTGTCAATCAGGTTGAGTGCGTAGACAAATCCGTCAAGCGCCTTGTAGCGCAGCGCAGCGGTCTGCGCCTTGATCGTGATCCCTCGCTCCTTTTCGAGATCCATCGAGTCGAGCACTTGCTCCTCCATCTCCCGGTCACTCAGACCGCCACAGCGCTGGATCAGTCGGTCAGCAAGCGTCGACTTGCCATGGTCAATGTGGGCGATGATCGAGAAATTGCGAATCCGTTGCATGGAGTTCGACCGGTTTGGGCCGATGGGGACGGCCGCAGGCCAATCAGTCATTCTAGCTGATTGGCCTGCTTGAAACGCGTGGTTAGCCGCGTATCCCGATCAACGCGACTGAGGACGGATTGGCACAAACTGGGCGCTATCACCCCTTCGAACCAGCAACACATGGGCGCGCGAACGGTCTAGCTTGGCAGCCAGCTCGTTAAACTGCTTCGCCCCGGTGATGTCGATATTATCGAGCGCTAGCAACACATCCCCAGTTTGAATCCCTGCACGTGCGGCCGCGCCTTCTGTACCGTCGACCAGGACGCCGCCCTTGATCCTTAGCTGCGTACGACGCTCGTCGTTAAGGTCCGAAACAATCAGGCCGAGGGCATTGGCGGTGGCTACCGGCGCAGCACGCTCGCCGGGTTTGCGCTCGGATGTCTTGGTCGGTCGGTCGGCTTCAAGTTCAGCAACTGTGACCTGGATATCGCGCATCTGGCCCTTGTGCCAGACCTGAAGTGTCACCTTCGTACCGGGCTTTGTTGCACCGACCAAGCGCGGCAAATCCGTCGACTTTTCAATCGTTTTGCTTTCAAAACGCAAGATGATGTCGCCGACTTCGAGACCTGCCTTGTCTGCGGGCCCTGTCGGATCCACGGACCGCACAAGGGCTCCACTGGCCTTGGTCAGACCAAGTGGTTCAGCAACGTCTTTGGTCACCTCGGTAATACCAACCCCGATCCGACCTCTTACGACCCGGCCATTGGCCCGCAACTGATCGGTCACCCCGATCGCCTCATCAATTGGGATTGCGAACGAAATCCCCATAAAGCCACCCGTGCGGCTATAGATCTGGGAGTTAATACCGACCACTTCACCCCGCAAATTGAGGAGCGGCCCACCGGAATTGCCAGGATTAATCGCCACGTCGGTTTGGATGAATGGGAGGTAATCACCCGTATCCCGGCCCTTGGCCGAGACGATGCCTGCCGTGACGGTATTTTCAAGACCAAAGGGCGATCCGATTGCGGCAACCCACTCCCCCACCTTCAGGCGGCTGGAATCGCCGATCTTTACAACAGGCAGGTGGTGGCCTTCGATCTTGACGAGGGCCACGTCAGTCCGCGCATCGGCGCCAATCAGCTTGGCTTTGAATTCACGCTTGTCGGTCATGGTGGCCGTGATTTCCTCGGCCCCATCGACAACATGCGCGTTGGTCATGATGTAGCCGTCGGCACTCAAGATGAATCCCGAACCGACACCGCGCTGGACGGGGCCATCCCCGCGCCCCCTTGGAGTTTGCCCCGGGCGTTGCGGCATCTGCCCGGGCGGGAAGAAGCGCTTGAAGAACTCATAAAACTGATCATTCTCGTCAGGATCACCACCCTGGGGCCCCGACTGGCGCGCGCGCTCCGCCGTGCGAATGTTAACGACTGCAGGTCCGGCCTTTTCAACCAGCTCGGTGAAATCCGGCAACATGATGACCGGAGACGCTGGTGCCGCGACTTGGGCAGGCGTGCCGGCGGCTGAGGGCGTCGTTGGAGCCGCGACGGATGGCTGCGCCGTCGCGGTGATCGCCGAACCAAACACCAAAGCCAGCGCAAGCAACGTGTGCCGTGATCGAGGGAGGATTCGTGTCATGAGATGGATCCTGTAGAAACCTATTGAAGATGGGGCTTAATCGAAATTAAACAAGGATCTCCGGCACTCATTAGAGCGATTTTTTTGCCCGCCGGTGCCAAACCAGCCAAACGCATAGCTGCCGCCACTTCTCGTCGCCGATGGCATCCACACCTGACAGCCATTGAATATCCACGATGGTTTTTGTCGGCTTACACGGACAAAACGTAAACGCCAACAAGTGACCGACCATGACCAGGGCGCCCGGAATACACTCGATTGAAATTGACGCGGCGGCGGGTGTGACGAGCACGCGCCCACTCGCAAGAAACTCGATCCGGCGAGGCACCGGCATGCCTCCAAGAGTTCGCCATATCCGCCAGAGAACGCCCAAAAGGATAGCGATTATTGGCAGAGCGAGCCAAGACAACGGCTCAGAAAACCTCGCCCACCAACTTCGCCCCAGCAGCAAACTCGAGAGCGCTGAAATACCGAAGGCGACCGCTAACAAACGGTGCGCAAACTGGGAGCGCTCCGGGACGACAGAGAGTTCAATTCCGGAGGTCTCAGCAGGATTCACCTGCCAACCGTATCAGACGCGTGCAAGCACCAGGGAGCCATTCGTCCCGCCGAAGCCAAACGAATTTTTCAGAGC
>CAIPGD010000153.1 GCA_903864485.1 uncultured bacterium
ACTACAGGCAATTGTGATCATCCATGACCGCCAGATCGCCCGTCATGGCGGTGCCGCAGGCATGCGAGATATCAAACTGCTTGAGGCGGCAGTCGAACGGCCCCGCAACAAGCTTGCCTATGCAGAGCCGAACCTTGAAACCATTGCTGCAGCTTATGGGTTTGGCATCGCCAAAGCGCATGCCTTTGTTGACGGCAACAAGCGCACGGCGTTTGTGACAACGGCAACGTTTTTGAGCCTGAATGGCTTTGGCTTGCGCCCCGATCCCCTTGATGGTGTCAGGGCGATGGAAGATCTTGCGAACGGTCTGATGACAGAAGAGGCCTTCGGCGCTTGGCTTGCCAAACTGATGGTCGCGCTTGATCGCTAAGGTGCTGCGGGGTGTTTCGAACTCTCCTGCTCGGTCTTTAAGGCTGCCTAAGAGTTAGAAGAAACCTGCACTTGGTAGGCGAACGTTCAGAAAAACTGTCTCCACCCAAAATGTTGCACCGCGTAACCCATTGATAATGAACGGGTCCCTCCTGTTTGTAACCGTCTTCGGGGGGGCGAGGCGCAAGGCTTTCCCAGTGACACCGCTGAAAACACCCGTTTCGTTTCGCTTTGACGCGAACCTCAACAAAACAAAGGCCTGACGGCCTGACAAACCACGCCTGAACCGAAACGGGGATCCGACCCCATTTCGGTTCGCGACCTCCCAAGGACATTCCCATGGACGTTGTCGACCTGCCGCTTGAGCAGATCATTCCCTATGCGCGCAACCCGCGGCGCAACGCGCAGGCCATCGCCACGGTCGCGGCCTCGATCCAGGAATTCGGTTGGCGGCAGCCCATCGTCGTGGACGAGGCGATGGTCGTGCTGGCCGGGCACACGCGGCTGGAAGCAGCGCGCAAGCTCGGCTTCAAGACAGCACCAGTGCATATAGCCAAGGGGCTGAGCGTTAGCCAAGCGCGCGCCTTTCGGATCATGGACAACCGCTCGAGCGAGAATGCCGAGTGGGACAATGACCTGTTAAACCTTGAGCTTGCGGACTTGCTGGAGGCAGACTTTGACCTTGGGCTGACGGGCTTTACCGACGATGAACTGACCGCGCTGATGTCGAGCCTCGACGAAGATACGGGCCCGCAGGAGGGAGAGGACGATGTGCCGGAAACACCCGAGGATCCGATCAGCCGCCCGGGCGATCTATGGATCCTCGGCAACCACCGGCTGCTCTGCGGCGACAGCACGGTCGCCACGGATGTCGAGCGCCTGCTCGTTAAGGTCAAACCGCTGCTGATGTGCACAGATCCACCCTACGGTGTGGAATACGATCCGAGCTGGCGCAACCAGGCGGGCGCGGCCAAGACCAAGCGCACTGGCAAGGTGCTGAATGATGATCGTGCCGACTGGCGCGAGGCTTGGGCGCTCTTCCCCGGCGACGTCGCCTATGTGTGGCACGGTGCTTTGCATGCAGCGACGGTGGCAGAAAGCCTCGAGGTCGCGGGGTTCAGCATCCGGTCCCAGATTATCTGGGCCAAGGATCGGTTGGTGCTGAGCCGCGGTGATTATCACTGGCAGCATGAACCGTGCGCATATGCTGTCAAAAAGACCGGCAAGGGCCACTGGGCCGGCGACCGCAAGCAGACCACGCTATGGCAAATCGCGAGCAAGGATCAGGATGCCAAGACGGTCCACGGGACGCAAAAGCCGGTCGAATGCATGCGGCGACCGATCTTGAACAACTCCAGCCCGGGCCAGGCTGTCTACGAGCCGTTCATGGGATCGGGCACCACGCTGATCGCCGCCGAGACAACAGGGCGTGTTTGCTACGGGATCGAGCTGAACCCAGCCTACATCGATGTAGCCGTCCAGCGCTGGCAAAAGTTCACAGGCAAACAGGCTGTCCTCGAGGGGACAGAGACAACCTTTGACGCGCTCAAAGACAAAGAACGCTGAGGAATGAATGACCCAGACACGCCGCATGTCCCTATTGGAAAGCGTGACAAATGTGGTCGTCGGCTACGTGCTGGCGATCATCACACAGATCGTGGTCTTTCCGTTGTTCGGGATAGTGACTGACCTAAAACAGCATCTGGCCATTGGCCTTGCCTTCGTCGTCGTCTCGCTGGCGCGGGGATTTGCGTTGCGAAGGGTCTTCGAGCATTTCTCGCGCCGGTAAATCACGAGGCTTTGGTCGCCATGTCGCTTAATCCGCGTATTCACCTTCCTTGAAAGCGCTGTCGGTAATCTGGCGCAGAGGCTCCGCGTAGCGTTCGAGTGTGCCGACATGGCCCCAGTTCACCTCGTCCGGCGCGGCGTTGAAATGGTCATCGCTCAGCGCCTGAAGCCGGGCGAGCAGCGTGTCGATCTCGCCCTTCTTGCTGAGGAACGCGGCGAGCGCGGTTTCGCGGCTGTTTTGCGCCTTTGTGGCGCGGAGCTGATGGCGGGGTTTGGTGATCGGGTTCAGGCGGGTCATTGGCTTGGCTCCATGGTGAGTTGCATCGTCTTTGTGTCATCAGAATCGCTCTGGGCTGCCCAAAAGTGTAGTAAATTCACAGTAATAAGATTGCTTTTTGATCATTCGGCCATGTCCGTGATGTCCACCCAACCAGTGTCCTTCCAGATATAAAGATGGCAAAGTTCGCAGGCGGGCAGTGGCAGAATGCGCGGCGCGCGCGGCGGCTCAAAACAGTCAAGCTTGTCTGCGCGGACCTGCCTGATCTCGCGGGCGGCAATAATATCCTCGGGTGTCCAACCCGCCAGCGCGGCCAGCATGTGGCTGGGGTATCCGTCGTAGTGGATGTACACATGGGCCCATTCCTCGGGCCCTGTCTGAATGGCTATTTGTGCGCGGGTGCTCATGATGTCCTCCGTCAGATCAGCCGCAGGTCGGCCAGCACGGCGCTGGCGGAAGCAAGCTGGCTGGTCGGCAGTTCAATCTTGATGTGCGAGATCACGTCCGAGGCCTCGGCCTTGATCCCGTCCTCGCGCAGTGCGGCCTCAATAGCCGCAGCGATGGCGTCGGGGCGCGAGCGATCAAACTGGTCAGGCAGTGCGGCGTGGTCGATGCGAATGGTGGTGATGGCAGTCATGGTCTGACCTCTCAGTCTTGCTGTTCGATGATAGCCAGAATGGCGATTGCCATCCCGCCGAGGTATTCGCTGCGGCGAAAGACGATGTCGTCGATGTGGCCGGCGCAGGTGATCGTTGGGTCGACCGCGAGGCTGTCCGCCATATGCGGCAGCAGGCGCTTAGCCTCACCGTTGTAGCGTTCTGCAATGGTCATCTGAGTGGCTCCTGGCTGCGTCGGTTGATGCAATCAGGTTCGCTCTACTCGGACGCTCTATCCAGTATAATCGTTACAATTACATGGCTTTAATCTGGGCGGTAGGATCACTTTATGTCATCTGCCACCCAACCCATCGGTGTGATCGCCCGGCTGCTTGATCTTTCGGAACGGCGCATTCAGCAACTGAGCCGCGAGGGGGTCATCCCCAAGGCCGAGCGCGGACAATATGAGCTGATCGGGTCTGTGCGCGGCTATGTGCGTTACTTGCGCGATCAAGCCCTGAAGGCCCAAGCCGGTGCGCCGGACTATGCGGCTGAGCGCGCGCGCTTCATTCGCGCACGCGCCGACCTTGCCGAGATGGAGGCCGAGGAAAAGCGCCACTCGCTGATTGCGGCCGAGCAGATCGAGGCGGCCTGGATTGCCGTTCTGGCGCTGTTGAGAACCCGCCTGCTGGCGCTGCCGGACCGGCTGGCACCGCAACTATTTGACCAACCAACCGTCGGAGACACCCGGAACCTGATCCGCGCCGCTATTCGCGAGGTGCTCGATGATCTCGCGCAGCCAGACATTGAACTTGAAGCTGACATTGACCTTGAAGGGG
>CAIPGD010000154.1 GCA_903864485.1 uncultured bacterium
CGCAATCGGTTCCTGCAAGAGTTCCACATAAGCAAAGCCCGCCATCTCGGCAGCCCGCTGGGTTGCATCGAGCTGATTCTGGCGAAACATCGCGGGCACCGTGATGACGGCCGTATCAACGGGCTCGTCGCGCACATAGCTCCTGAGCTTGCGCAAGACGTGCGCCGAGAGAGCCTCCGAGGCGAAATCATCCGCCATGTGATCACTGTGGTACTGGCGGTCCGTGCCCATCGTTCGCTTGAACTCTGCAAACGCATTGGACGTCTGTGGAGCAGCCTGGGCCCGCCGCCGGAATGCTCTGCTGGCCTCTTCCTGAACGAGATTTTGGGCGTGCGCACCGACGTGGACGTTTTTCGCCTTCGTAAACGCGACACACGAAGGCGTCGTGTCCGACTGCGTATCGTCACTCTTCAGGATCTTGGGCTCGCCGCCCTCCATCCGCGCAAGCGCAGAGTTCGTGGTGCCAAGGTCAATACCGTAATCGATTCGCTGTCTCATCGTGCATCTCGGAGCGGACTACTCGGGGCCGGGGTCATCGCATTCATTCGGAAACAGGTGGAGCAGGCGGTCAACCGCCAAGGCCCACTTCCACCTCAGCCATCCGAACCAGCGCCCCACGATAGTTCACCTGGGGCGCAATCACTTTAGAAATGACGCGCTGGCCGGGGGCCAACGCATCGTCCGGAATAAAACGGGCTTCCATCGTCAGACCATCGACGTAGGGCCGCCCCGTCGCATCAACGAGATCGTACCCATGATCGGCCAGTTCGGTCTCGAGACGCTCAATTGAACGGCGCAAAGACACGACACCGCGAGTCTCCTCCGGCAGCGACACTAGGCGGCGACGCATCCGGTAAAGCTCGTCAGCGAGACGAATTGCAAGGGTATGGTCAACCTGCGGTTGTTGCAATTGCGAACTCGCCGCACCCGTTGCGGATGATGACCCGGAAGCTGACTTTACCGCGACATTCGATGCGCCATTTGCGATCCGATCGGCGGACTGCCCACCCTGCAATCCCGTATTCGGCGAAGCACCGTCAGCCCCTTCCCGAACCCGCGCCAACTGCTGGGTTAGAGCTTCAGCCAGTCGGGTGTCGGCCTGCGCCAGGCGTTCCTCGGCCGACCGAATCGACGTCAATGCAAGCTCGGCCCGCGCGCCCAGCCCAGACTGCGCCGCGCGTAAGGAGTGGCGTACAAACAAAAAACCGCCAACCCCTGCCAGCAAGATCGCCAAAATCGCCGCTGCAATCCCCACCGTCCGATTAGTCAACAAATCGACCAACCTCTGTTCTGTACCCACCTGCTGCTCACGCAGTTGATCGATCGCACCATCCACCCGTTTCTCGCCCTGCTCGACCCGAGCCGCGGTGCTATTAAATCCCTGATCAATGCGATTGAGACGAGCATCCAACTGGCGTAACCGTTCATCGATCACGCGCAGTCTCGCCTCATGTCCGAGCATCCAACCTTCATAACGATTGCGTATTGAGCGCAGCTCTTCGGTGTGCTCGCGCAAAAGCCGGTCGTGTTGAGTCGAACGGGCAGCGAGTCCTTCAACCTGTGCCTCATCCGCAGGCGCAGCCAAGACGAAGCCAGTCCACAACGCAAGTCCGACCATGGCGACCAAGCGGGCGAACTGAAGTAAGACCGGATTCAGCGGCCCGATCATCCCTGTCCTCATCGCGCCATCAGCCAGGCAAGTGCAGCCGCCACGCTGGCAGCCGCCAGACCCGCACCGACCACCAGGGGAGGCAGACGCAGCCCCTTCCGACCCGCAGCCGCCGTCGCCATTGCCGCCTCCTGATCCAGCAGGTCGCGCAGCGCGCCTAAAAACCGAGCCACCCTTTCCCGCGCTTCAGCGCCCAGATCGAGCATCGCCAGTTTTCGAGCAGCAATCTCGGCCCGCTCGAGGACCGCTCGAGCAGCAACGGGATCGTTTGCGAGATCGAATTTCTCACGCTCGAAATCCACGGTGGGCACTAGATGGTCTAGGGCAACCGTCGCGAGGGCCTCGCAGGCGAGCAGGTATTGCGTGTCCTCCCGCCCTAGCATGGCCTTCAATTTGGTCAGATCTGGACGCGAGCCATCAATCATTGATGC
>CAIPGD010000155.1 GCA_903864485.1 uncultured bacterium
CCTGCAACAAGGTGGCCGTTACGCCTCCGTGCAGCCAAACTGGTGGCAGCCTCGCGTCCCTAAATGACGAATTCCCCATGAGAACCGATCAGCCAGTCACGATCCAACGTTCCGACTACGCGCCGCCTGCTTACACCGTTGACACCGTTGACCTCGACTTTCATCTCGACTGCGAGACGACCCGGGTCGAGGCATCCATGTCAGTCAGGCGATTGGCCCCCCCAGGGGTTCCCCTTCGATTTGATGGCGACGGGCCCAAACTCCTTGGAATCGAAGTCGACACGCACCTATTGTCTGCCGCCGAGTGGGAGATCGCGCCAGACGGCGCACTGGTGTTGACTCCAGAAACCTTAGCCCGACACTGCGACGACCAGTCCGGCATCCAGTTTCAACTTAAAACCGTGGTGGAGATTGCGCCCGCTCAAAATACAGCCCTCAGCGGTTTGTACGTATCCGGCCAGTCGCTCTATACCCAGTGTGAGGCGGAGGGATTCCGCCGGATCACATTTTTCCCGGATCGCCCCGATGTGATGGCCCGCTATCGGGTCACCCTGCGCGGTGACCGCACCCAGTTTCCAGTGTTGCTCTCAAACGGAAACCTGATCGACCAAGGCGTCGAGCCGGGGGACAAGCACCACTGGGCGCGGTGGGAAGACCCTTTTCCAAAGCCAAGCTATTTGTTCGCTTTGGTGGCAGGCAGGCTCGTGGTTCACGAAGAGCGCTTGCAACGCCGGTCGGGGCGCGACGCATTGCTCCAGGTTTGGGTCGAACCGGGCAACCTCGATAAGACTGCACACGCCATGGCGTCGCTTAAGCAAGCGATCCGCTGGGACGAAACGCGATTTGGACTGGAACTCGATCTAGATCGCTACATGATTGTTGCGGTGGGCGATTTCAACATGGGCGCCATGGAGAACAAGGGCCTGAACCTGTTCAATACGCGCTACGTTTTTGCAAACCCCCGGATTGCAACCGACGACGATTATTTCAACATTACCTCGGTGGTTGGACACGAGTACTTTCACAATTGGACCGGCAACCGGATCACGTGCCGCGACTGGTTCCAATTGACCCTCAAAGAGGGACTGACCGTCTTCAGGGATCAGGAATTTTCAGCCGATTTATTGGCGGAGTCCGCCAGTTCAGATGCGATGGCCGCGAGTGCACGCGCGGTTCAGCGCATTGACAATGTACGTTTCCTCAGAAGCCAGCAGTTTGCAGAGGACGCGGGCCCAATGGCCCATCCCATCCGACCAGAGAGCTATCAAGAAATCAATAATTTCTACACCGTCACGGTGTACGAAAAAGGCGCCGAAGTCATCCGGATGCTGCAGACCCTCGTCGGACAAGCGGGTTTTCGTAGCGGGATGGACCTTTATTTCGCCCGCCACGATGGCCAGGCAGTCGCCTGCGATGACTTCGTCGCCGCGATCGCGGATGCCAACGGCCGCCAGCTTGATCAATTCAGGCGTTGGTACGAAACGGCTGGCACACCCCATGTATTTGCGCGCGGAAGTTGGGATTCGGACACCCGGCGCTACACGCTGCACCTGGCTCAATGGCTGCCCGCGGTGGCGGGTCGTGTAGCAGGGGCGCCGGATCGGCCCCTCCACATTCCAATCGCCGTGGGATTACTCGGAGCCGACGGAACCGATCTGATCGGGACGCAGCTCATTGAACTGACTCAGGCGGAGCAAGAAATCACCTTCGAGGGCATTCACGCTGAACCGGTCCCCTCGCTGGGACGCGGCTTCTCAGCACCCATCATTCTTGATTTTCCTTACCGAACTCAGGATCTGGTGCACCTGATTGCATTCGACAGCGATCCATTTAATCGCTGGGAAGCCGCGCAACGACTGGCGGTCATTGCGATTATCAGCCTTCTGGATGGCGCCCAGGGGTTCAGTCGGGTCAGCGAGACTAACCCCCTCGACGCCCTGGTCAATGTTCTGAGGGACATCCTGAGCGACACCAATCTCGCCGCGGACTTCAAGGCGCAGATGCTCTCGCTCCCCTCGGA
>CAIPGD010000156.1 GCA_903864485.1 uncultured bacterium
GATATTCGTGAAGTCCGGTTTGAAATTGATTCACCGCACCGCGAGTTGGTCGTGACCAGCCGTTCCTCGGTTGAAGTAGGCCCGACGCCAGAACCCGAGGGTGAGGACCTGCCCTGGGAAACAGTCGCGAACTTGCTCGCTTTTGACGCCCGCGCGCCCTGGCAACCGGCGGCACTTGAAGTTTGCAATTCGCCCCTTGCCTTCGCGCATCCAGACCTCCGGGCATTGGTGCTGGAGGCATTCCGACCGGGTCGTCCCCTGCGGGAAGCCGCGGTTGACTGGATGGCGGTTGTACATCGTGAAATTCGATTTGTTCCACAGGCCACCGACGTGACAACCAACGCGCTGGAGGCCCTCCGATTGGGACGGGGGGTTTGCCAGGATCTGGCCCATGTGATGATTGCCGGGCTGCGCTCGATCGGTCTGGCCGCGCGCTACGTGAGTGGATACCTCCTGACCCTCCCACCGCCTGGTCAACCGCGCTTGATCGGCGCCGATGCCTCCCATGCATGGGTGTCTGTTTGGTGTCCGTCCGCGCACTGGTTTGAACTCGACCCAACCAATCACCGGGCACCTGGCGATGATTATGTGACCTTGGCGCGCGGCCGGGATTATCGCGATATCGCACCGATCCGCGGAGTCATCCGCGGCGGCGGTTCGCATACGGTGGCGGTGAGTGTCACGGTCCAGGATCTGCCCACGGCCCCCTAGATTGACCGCATGGCGCGGGAGAGGTTGTTCGCGATCTCAAAGAAGCTTTGGGTCGCACCGAACAGGGGGAATTGTGTCGGCAGCAAAGCCGCCACCTGCACCGCGGGTAACACGGGTACCCGCGCCGGCGCCTGCTGGACCGGGGCCTCCAGCGAGCGTTGCAGCGCGACCGCCTGTTCGGCGAAGACCGCCGAGGATTGCTCGATTGTGTCCATCACGATCTGGCTTGTCTGGCTGCTCCATCGTTGGCACAGCTCCCACTGCATCCGGGCCAGGCGCTGACTGCCGTCGATCGAGGCCATCGTGGCGGCGACATTCGCGCTCCAGAGAGACTGCTGTTGTGTCAGCAGGGGATGGGTCACTGGCATGATGTCGTCCTTGGCTTGAGGGCGGACGCAACCAAACGCTACGCCCAGCCGAGAAGCTACCGCCTTCAGTGGGTGCTGGCGTGGCCGGGGCTAAAAATTCATGGTAATTGTTGGAACTTAAGGTTGGGCTTGGGCGCAACCGACACGTAACCAACCCTCAACCAACACGTAACCAACCCTCGCCACGGCAGGCCGAGCTGGATCGATCAGCGGCTGCTGCAGCGCCCGCTTGAGGTGTCGAAGGAGACCGGCCAGGCGGATTCCTGGATGCCCGGGGTGCACCGTCCTTCGCAATCGACCTGTGCCAGGGTGACCCGGCCGCGCTCCTGCCAGACCATCAACCGGCACGATCCACCATCGCGGGTCCGCAGTTCGATCACGGGCCGGGTGCGTGTTTGTTGAAAGTCGGGGAGCTCGAAGTGGCAGGTTCCCCGGTTAGCGACCCAGAGTCGCCAGTTGAGTGCGTCCACCACGTTGTTGGTGATGCGCAAAGTGGCTTCCTCTCGGAAACCGTCTTCTTCAGTTTGTTTGCAGTAGGCGGCGAGATCGATGGGTCGGTCCGGCATTGGGCCCAGGCCAGGGGTTGGCGGAATCGACGAGGTGGAGGGTGTTGGCGAGGGTGGCGAGGTAGGCGAGGTAGGTTGTGGCGGGGGCATCGTGGAACACGCCGCGACTAAAGCCATCAGCGCCGCGATGCACAGCGCGCGTATGGTCGGCCCAAACAGCATCCGCTCAGGCCGGTGCAGCTTTGGCAAGGGCGCGCAGCCCGGGTTCGAAACGCGAGCGTCCACGCTGGGCGAGGTCGCGGAATTCACCGGGGTTTTCAAGGGCTTTTTGGGTCAACGCGGCGCATGGTTGAGTCGCCAGCAATTCGCAGGCCAGAGACCAGAGTTCGCGATCGAATTCAGTTTCAATTTGATTCCGCTCAGCCTCGGACACCCGGCTACGGCGTTCGGTGAAGGCGCGCCAGGCGTCGGCGCGGCGAGCCCGCTCGCAGGCGTATTCGACCGCAATCCGGTCGAGGACAAATGCGGTCGCCTCGTCAGGGACTGCGAGACCGACGCCGGGGCGTTGGACCAGTTCGCCCCAGGCGCGTGCGAGCCGAATCAGGGACGATGGACTACCCGCAAGAACATCGATCTCGAGCACACGCTCGGCCGCCTCAACGTCGTCATGTGTTTGTGTCAGCGCCTCGATTCCGGCCAACTGCGTGCGTCGCCACTTCAGCCACCAGTTGACCGCGACGGCGCCGAGCAGATCCGTTCGGGCGACCGGGGGCCGTTGCAACCAGTCGATCGGCTCGCTGGGTTCGCTGACCTGCGGATCGCTGGCGTGCACTTCGTCCACCAGTGCCATCGCGAGGCGCTTGACGTAGGCGGCATCGGTCGGATCGGTATCGGTCTCGCCAACCAGGGTCTGTAACACCGGTACGAGGACCTGGGCCTGGGCGTCACGCCGGTGGCGGCGGGTGGCGGCGTCGACCTCCGAGTCCGGCAGGGATGCGGTTTGGTCGAGCTCAAGCACGTCGGCGCGCAGGGATGCCCAACTGGGCGCCCCAAGCATTTGCGCAATCAGATCACGCGCGTGCGAGGGCGACAGGTCCGGCAGGCTAGCGCGCAAACGCATCGCAGCGACCCTCGCGTCCGAAAGCGAAGCCGGGACGAAGCGGACCAGTTCGGGGGGCGTCTTCGCCGGCGTAGATTTGGCGGACTGCCGGTTGGCTCCCATTGTTCAGGCCATCGACTCAAGGCGGTGCATCAAGCTCGCCGTCGAACTGTCGAGATCGGCACGGCTGCGACCGGGGTCGGTCATCCGGGCCTCAACATCAAGCGCCAGCGTCTTGCCGAGTTCAACGCCCCACTGATCGAACGCATTGATCCCCCACACCGCAGCACTGGTGAAGACGCGGTGCTCATGGAGCGCAATTAGTGCACCCAGCGTCTTTGGATCAAGCCGCTCAATCAGCAGGGTGGTGCTCGGACGGTTGCCTCGAAAGGCGCGCTGCTTGGACACGGCAATCACCTCGTCGCTCGGCGCAGGGCCTGCGTCGGCCAGGACTTCTTCGAGACTGCGACCGATCATCAGCGCGCGCGACTGGGCCAGTGCGTTGGCCAACAGGGTTCGGTGCGAGGCTGCATGAGGGTGGTCGGGGTGCGCCACCACAATGAACTCGACCGGGATGCGATCGGTCCCCTGGTGCAGCATCTGGAAGTACGAGTGTTGGCCGTTCGTGCCGGGTTCGCCCCAGAGGACGGGAGAGGTGCCAACCGCCATCGGGTGACCATCACGGTCGACCCACTTGCCATTGCTCTCCATCTCCAGTTGCTGAAGATAGGCCGGCAAACGGCGCAGACCATGGTGGTAGGGCGCGATGCTGCGCGACCCAAAACCATGGAAGTTGCGATACCAGACGTCAATCAGTCCCAGCAGCATTGGCAGGTTCTGCGCGGGTGCGGCTTCCGCGAAATGACGGTCCATGGCATGCGCGCCGTCCAGCATGGCTTGAAAACCGTCCTTGCCAATCGCAATGGCAATCGAAAGGCCAATTGCCGACCACATCGAGTAGCGGCCCCCAACCCAGTCCCAGAATTGAAAGACGGTGCCCATGCCATGCTTTCGGGCGGCCTCAGGGTTGGCGGTCACCCCAACAAAGTGGGCCGGCAGGTCGGTCACGCCTTGGGCCCGCGCCCAGTCCATCGCGAGTTGCGCGTTGACGAGGGTTTCGCGGGTACCGAAGGTTTTGGACGAGACCAAGAACAGGGTTGAGGCGGCATTCAGTCCGGACAGCGTGGTGTCCAGATCATGCGCATCGACGTTCGCCACAAAGTGAAAGCGGATGCTTGGCGTCACGTGCGGGTGTAGCGCTACAACCGCCATCTGCGGGCCGAGGTCCGACCCGCCAATTCCAATATTGACCACATCGGTGATCTTGCCGTCGGCGCGGATCTGCTCGGCATAGGCCAGAAACTTCGCCGCTTCGGTCCGGGCAAGCGCAGCTGAGGCATCGTCGGTTGGAGCGCCTGCTGGGGTGCGAAGCGCTGCATGCCGCACGGTCCGGTGCTCGGTGGTGTTGATGGCGTCACCACGCAACATGGCATCGCGTCGCTCGGCGACACCGCGCTCCGCTGCGAGGGCAATCAGCGCATCGCGAATCCCGTCATCCCAAAGGTGCTTGGACAGGTCGCCAAACACCATCGGGGCCTCGACGGCCATTGCCGAACTGCGTTGCGGATGCTCAAGAAAGGCTTGGCGCAGATCAAAATCACGACCGCGTGCATTGAAAAGGGTCTGCAGTTGATGCCAGGCGGCGGTCTGGTCGCAGGGGGGCTGACTCATGGCGAAGATTCCTTGGTTTGGCTGCAGAATGACGGCTGTCGAACGGCTCCATTTTCACCGATTTTTTGCTGGATTTTTGCTCGATTATTTAATCGATCATTGGTTGTAACGATTGAACAAGGCACATCATGACCACTCCAACTGCGCTTCCCTTCGACGTTCTTTGCACCCACCGAGCAAAAATCGGTGAATCGCCGATTTGGTCAGTCTCTGAGCAGTGTTTGTACTGGGTAGATATTGAAGGGCGCTCATTGCAGCGATTTGAATGGGCCAACCAGCGCCTTTCGCAGTGGGCTTTGGGTGAGCGCGCCGGATCGATTGCATTGCGCTCGCAAGGCGGGTTGTTGGCAGCGATGGAATCGGGGATTTTTTATCTGAACCTTGGGACTGAGGGCAAGATCGACATCCAGCGGGTTCACCCGATCGGCTTTCCGCGGACCGACATGCGATTTAACGACGGACGCTGCGACCGTTCGGGGCGTTTCTGGGTCAGTAGCATGGTGCTGGATACCGGCCTTGGGATCTCAGCTGGGGGACTATTCCGTGTCGATGAACGTGGGTTGACGGGGCCGTTGTTTGAGGGATTGATGACTGGTAACGGCCTTGCCTTCAGTCCCGATGGGCACATTCTCTATCTGGCGGAATCGAATCGCAGCGTTCAAAAAGTCTGGGCCTTCGATCTGAGTGCTTCGGGTGAGATATCCGGGCAACGGGTCTTCGCC
>CAIPGD010000157.1 GCA_903864485.1 uncultured bacterium
CCCACGGCTTTCGTCGGGGCGGTCGAGCAGCGGGAGGCGGGTTCTACGATTACCCCGCTGGCTCTGAGCCTCAACTTTGGAGCGGACTCAAAGTCTTTGAGCGCGGCGCCCGCGAGGTCGATGACGCATCGTTGGCTGAGCGCCTGCGGGCTGCGATTCGCTAACCCGCGAGGGCGCTATCTGTCCAAATAACAGAATCAGCGCCAAACAAGGAGGCTTGGCCGGTCAATTAACCGGTTGTTCATTGTCCAAGCCTCCTCGGTCGACTCACTCGAGGGGCATTTCCCGCTCTTCGGGGGTCACAGCCTTCATCGACAGGCGCAAGCGTCCCTTGTCATCGGCCTCGATTGCCTTGATGCGGATCTTGTCGCCTTCTTTAACGAAATCGCCGACACGCTCAACGCGCTCGTTAGCGATCTGGCTAACATGCAGCAGACCATCGCGCCCGGGCATAATCTGCACGATCGCACCAAACTCAAGAACCTTGAGGACGGTGCCCTCGTAGACGCGGCCAATCTCGACTTCAGCCGTGATCTCTTCGATGCGGCGACGTGCGCGTAGCGCTGCATCCCCATCGGTAGCAGCGATCGTGATCTGACCATCGTCCTTGATATCGATCTGCGTACCGGTTTCTTCGGTGATGGCACGAATGACCGCGCCACCCTTACCGATCACATCCCGAATCCGTTCGGGGTTGATTTTCATTGAATACATGCGGGGCGCATAGGCTGACAACTCTTCACGCGCACCGCCGACAGCTGCCTTCATCTTCTCGAGAATGTGCAAACGGCCTTCGCGCGCCTGCGCCAGTGCCACCTGCATGATTTCGCGAGTGATCCCCTGGATCTTGATATCCATCTGCAGCGCAGTGATGCCAGTCTCGGTTCCGGCCACCTTGAAGTCCATGTCGCCCAGGTGATCTTCATCGCCCAAGATGTCGGTCAGGACAGCGAAGCGTTTGCCTTCAAGGATCAGACCCATCGCGATGCCCGCCACGTGCGCTTTCATCGGTACACCGGCATCCATCAGGGCGAGGCAACCACCACACACCGATGCCATCGACGAAGAGCCATTCGATTCGGTAATTTCGGACACTACGCGCAGCGAATACCCAAAATCAGCAGCGGAGGGAATCAACGGGTTGATCCCGCGCTTGGCGAGACGGCCGTGGCCGATTTCGCGACGCTTAGGACTGCCAACGCGACCGGTTTCGCCGGTCGCGAATGGGGGAAAGTTGTACTGGAACATAAACCGTTCTTTGTACTCACCCGCGATGGCGTCAATCACCTGCTCGTCCCTGGCCGTACCCAGCGTCGCCGTGACCAGAGCCTGGGTTTCGCCGCGGGTGAACAAAGCCGATCCGTGGACCCGTGGCAAGACGCCGGTGCGGATCGAAATCGGTCGCACCGTGCGGGTATCACGCCCGTCGATCCGTGGATGTCCATCGAGAATCTGCTGACGCACGATCCGTGATTGCACGTCAAATAACCGCGAATCGAGTTCTACAGAATCGAGTTTCGGATGACCGGCCGCGTCGGCCTCGGCCACTAAGGTGGCTTTGGTAGCCGTCTCGATGTCGTCGATCCGGACCGAGCGCTCCTGTTTGCTGCGAATCGCGTAGGCCTCGCGCAATGGGGCTTCGGCCAGTTGGTTGATGCGCTCAACCAGGGTTGCGTCAGGGACTGGAGCAGTCCACGCCCATTCGGGTTTGCCGCCGGCCTCGACGAGCTCGTGGATCGCATCGATTGCAACCTGCATCTGCTCGTGGCCAAACACGACCGCACCCAACATCACATCTTCGGGTAACTCGCGGGCCTCGGATTCGACCATCAGCACGGCGCTTTCAGTGCCCGCAACTACCAGATCCAATGCCGATTCGGCAATCTGGGCCACGGATGGATTGAGAACGTACGCGCCATTGAGCCAGCCCACGCGCGCGGCGCCGATTGGGCCATTGAACGGAATGCCTGAGATCGCGAGGGCGGCGGATGCCGCGATCAGCGCAGGGATATCCGGTTCGACCGCTGGATTGAGCGACAGCACCGACAGAATAATTTGGACTTCGTTATAGAAACCTTCCGGGAACAGAGGGCGCAGTGGCCGGTCTGTCAATCGAGCGGTAAGCGTTTCCTTTTCGGTAGGACGCCCTTCACGCTTGAAGAAACCGCCGGGAATCCGTCCAGCGGCGTAGAACTTTTCCTGGTAATCAACGGTCAGGGGAAAGAATGTCTGCCCGGGTTTTACATTTTTGGCGGCAACAACCGTAGCGAGCACCACGGTATCGTCCATATTAACGACTACAGCACCCGTGGCTTGACGGGCAATTTCGCCGGTCTCCATGGTGACGGTATTAGCGCCCCACTGAAAGGTTTTACGTGAGATTTCAAACACAGTCGATTTCCTTATTGACTAACATCACCTGGAGAGAAGGCCGGGCGCTCCAGTTCGCCCCAACGATCGACGCAACAAAGCAGCGCCACCTGCTCTCGCAGGGCGCTGCTTTAGGCACATCAAGCAGAAAACGGGCTTATTTGCGTAGTCCCAGACGCTCGATGAGCGTCCGATACGCATCGACATTACGGCTCTTGAGATAGTCAAGCAACTTGCGCCGGCGACTCACCATCTTGAGCAAACCACGACGTGAGTGGTGATCTTTGACGTGGGCCTTGAAATGACCCGTGAGGTCGTTAATACGGGCGGTCAGAATTGCGACCTGAACCTCGGGCGAGCCCGTGTCCCCTTTAGCGCGCTGAAAATCCGTAACGATTTTCGATTTATCAAGCGTAGCAACAGACATGTTTCTTAATCCCCAAATTGATGTGCCCGCTTCTTGGGTGGCATCCACCCTCGATCGGATTACACAATACTTGCGGTTGCACCGGGAGTGCGCAACCGTGCCGAGTAACCCGAAATTGTATCAGGATTGCCGATTAAGGCTGCGGGTTCACTCGTTCGTTACGCGACTGAAGCTTGTTCAGTGCGTTCAGGTAGGCCTTAGCGGAGGCAACAACAATGTCGGGATCGGCGCCCACGCCGTTCACAATGCGCCCAGCCCGAGTAAGGCGCATCGTGACCTCACCCTGAGATTCAGTCGTTCCCGAACTGATCGAGTTCACCGAAAAGAGCAGAAGTTCAGCACCTGAATTCACGACCGATTCAATCGCCTTGACGGTGGCGTCAACCGGTCCGTTACCCTGACTTTCCGCCTTTTGTTCCTGACCACTTTGAGCAAAGACGACCCGTGCGTGGGGACGCTCGCCGGTCTCGGAGTTCTGTGAAAGTGAGATGAACCGATAAAGCTCATCACCCACCTCGATGCCGTCGCCACCCGCAAGTGCATGGAGATCTTCGTCGAAAATTTCCGATTTTCGATCTGCCAAGTCCTTGAACCGAGCGAAGGCCTCGTTCAAGGCGGTTTCACCGTCCAACGCGATGCCGAGTTCGTCGAGGCGTTGCCGAAAGGCGTTCCGCCCCGAAAGCTTGCCCAGCACGATACGGTTGGCCGACCAGCCCACGTCTTCGGCCCGCATGATTTCGTAGGTATCGCGGGCCTTCAGCACGCCATCCTGATGGATGCCAGACGCATGGGCAAACGCGTTCGCACCGACGATCGCCTTGTTGGGTTGGACCGCAAAACCAGTAATGTTGGACACCAGTCGGCTGGCGGGCACGATCTGGCTCGTGTCGATTCCGACGTCCAGACCAAAATAATCGCGACGCGTTTTCACAGCCATCACGATCTCCTCGAGCGAGGCATTGCCCGCGCGCTCACCCAATCCATTGATCGTGCACTCGACCTGTCGCGCACCGCCAATCCGGACACCCGCCAGTGAATTAGCGACGGCCATCCCCAGGTCGTTGTGGCAATGGGTCGACCAGATCGCCTTATCCGAATTCGGCACCCGCTCTCGCAGATTGCGGATGAACTCGCCGTAAAGTTCGGGAACGCCGTAGCCAACCGTGTCGGGAATGTTGAGCGTCGTCGCACCCTCCTCTATCACCGCCTCGAGCACACGACACAAAAAATCGGGGTCCGAGCGATAGCCGTCCTCGGGTGAAAATTCAACATCACCTACCAGATTGCGCGCAAATCGTACCGACAGCCTTGACTGCTCAAGGACCTGCTCCGGCGTCATCCGCAGTTTCTTCTCCATGTGCAAGGCACTCGTTGCGATGAACGTATGAATCCGCGCCGATTGTGCGGGGGCAAGGGCCTCAGCCGCGCGCGTAATGTCCCGGTCATTCGCACGGGCGAGCGAGCAAACGGTGCTGTCGCGCACCGCGCTCGCGATCATCCGGACAGCCTCAAAGTCTCCGTTGCTTGAGGCGGCAAAACCCGCCTCAATCACATCGACACGCAACTTTTCCAGCAAGCGGGCAATCCGCAACTTTTCGTCACGCGTCATCGACGCACCGGGGCTCTGCTCGCCATCCCGAAGAGTCGTATCAAAAATAATTAATTTTTCAGCCATCAGAATTCTCCAGGCGCAACGCGCCGCAATCGCTGGCGCCTGAGCGCCTCTGTTAGGGGAGGAGTCGTTCGGGGCGGGGTCTCGCGCAGTTCCGTTTGGCCGGAAGCCCCGAGGCTCCTGCCAGGCGGCCCACCCGCTGTATCGTGCCACCTGTCTGAATA
>CAIPGD010000158.1 GCA_903864485.1 uncultured bacterium
CAATCGTTACGACCAAGTAAGCAATCACCGCCGTCAACAGCATGGCAACAGGGCCTCTGGTTATTTGAGGAACGCCAACACAAGAATCGCAATGACCAGCACCTGAATCCAGCGCCGGTTGCGTTGCTGCTCAAGCGTGAGCTGTTCAAGCATTACCCGCAGGGCAGTGTCGTTAGCCGGGGCGCGCGCCGAACGTTCAAGGGCCGCGTGGGTCAGACGTGGCAGCTCGGGAAGGATCGCGCTCCAACGCTCGCCTTCGCGTTTGACCCGATCGACAAAGCCACGCCAGCCCACTTGCTCATGCATGAACCGCTCAAGCAGCGGCTTCGCAGTCACCCAAAGATCCAGATCGGGATCGAGCTGCCGACCCAAACCTTCAATATTCAGTAAGGTTTTCTGTAGGAGAACGAGTTGGGGTTGAATCGAGACATCGAATCGGCGTGAGGCCTGAAAGAGTCGCATCAACAACAGACCCAGGGAGATCTCTTTAAGGGGGCGGTCAAATACGGGTTCACAACAGGCCCGAATGGCGCCCTCGAGTTCTTCGATCCGGGTCGTTGCAGGGACCCAACCACTTTCAACATGGAGCTCCGCCACCCGCCGATAGTCGCGCCGAAAGAACGCCAGGAAATTCTGCGCAAGATAACTTTTATCAAACGTAGACAGGGTTCCGACGATGCCAAAATCAAGTGCGATATAGCGATTAAAGTCGGCGCCCGTGTCGCCCACAAAAATATTTCCCGGATGCATATCCGCATGGAAAAAGCCATCCCGAAACACCTGGGTGAAAAAAATCTCCACGCCCTCACGGGAGAGCTTGGAGAGGTCTATCCCGGCCGCCTTGAGTGCATCGATGCGCCCGATCGGGATGCCATGGATACGTTCCATGACGATGACCGAGCTCGAACAGTAATCCCAGTGCATCTCGGGGATGCGCAATAACGGACTCCCCGCAAAATTGCGGCGCAACTGATTCGCGTTGGCGGCTTCGTTGATCAGATCGAGTTCGTCATGTAAATAATGATCAAACTCATCGATCACTTCGATCGGGCGAAGCCTGCGGGCGTCCGCTGAAAAGCGAACGGCGAGCGAACCTGCGGTCCGCAACAATGCAAGGTCCTCGCCAATGACCTCGGCCATGCGCGGACGCAAGACCTTGACCGCCACCTCGCGTCCGTCATGTAGACGCGCAAAGTGCACCTGGGCGATCGAGGCGCTGGCGACGGGCTCCGTCTCGAACTCCAGAAAAAGCGTCGCCATCGAACGCCCGAGAGCGGACTCGATCTGGGCAATGGCAAGCTCCGACGCGAAAGGCGGCACCTGATCCTGTAACAAGGCCAACTCGTCCGCGACATCTGCCGGCAACAAGTCCCGACGGGTGGAAAGAACCTGACCAAATTTCACAAAGATCGGACCCAGCGCCTCGAGGGCCATCCGGAGCCGCGCGCCCCGCGGGATAGTGGCCAGGCGGGCCCGCCGGCGCCCAGCGCTCAGCCGCTGCAACGCGGTTAGGATCCACTGCGAACCCACGGTGCTGGTTGCACCCTCGACCAGGAGTTCGTCTAGCCCATAGCGCCAGGCCACAGCCAGAATTTTGCGCAAACGCGCGACCCGCCGACCCGCAGTCAGCAAGGACCCCAAGGTGGCCATCACCGATCCGCCGTTCGCCGACGAGCCACCGCCCGAGCCGCCACCCAAGCCCCCCGAGCGAGCCGATACGGGGCTGGGACGTTGGCCGCTCATGACATCCAGACCACAGTGGGGGCCGGCAACTCGTCGGGATCAAACGCCCGATCGCCGTCGGGATCCGGAATACCGTTCGGCACCAGTCCCGCGAAATCAAACAAGCCCCGATCCAGCAGATGGGAGGGTGCCACTCGTCCCAGGGCTGAGAACATCGTCTCGACCCTTCCGGGGTGCTGACGTTGCCATTCGCGCAGCATCCGGCCAATCTCCTGGCGCTGCAGGTTCTCCTGCGAACCACACAGGGTGCAGGGGATGATCGGGAAGGCTTTCCACTCGGCATACGCGACGAGATCGGCCTCTTCAACGTAAGCCAGTGGCCGGATCACAACATGGCGGCCGTCATCGCTGACCAGCTTGGGCGGCATGGATTTAAGACGACCACCGTGAAACAGGTTTAGAAAAAACGTCGCGAGGATGTCATCGCGATGGTGCCCGAGTGCGATCCGGGTCGCACCCAGCGTGTCAGCCACCCGATACAGAATGCCGCGCCGCAGCCGCGAACAAAGCGAACACATCGTTTTACCGTCCGGAATGTTGCGCTTGACGATGCTGTAAGTGTCCTGATTCTCGATATGAAATGGGATGCCGCGCCCGCTCAGATAGGCCGGTAAGACCTCGGCCGGAAAACCCGGCTGCTTCTGGTCTAGATTCACCGCGATCAGCTCAAAATCAATCGGCGCGCGCTCGCGCAAGCTGATTAGCAGATCGAGCATCGCGTAGCTATCTTTACCGCCCGACACACACACCATGACCCGATCGCCCGGGCCGATCATGTTGAAGTCCCCGATCGCCTGACCGACTAGTCGGTGCAGGCGCTTGGAGAGCTTGTTGCGCTCGCGCTCGACGGTAGAGCTCATGATGGCGCTCATGAAGCAGTGCTCCAGCGCGTAATTTCGACCGTGACCGCATCGACATCCGAAAAGGCCTGTGGCTTATCGATCGCCACCCGCACACAACGCACGGGTAGAGCGAGCAGGATGCCTGCAGCCATTCGCTCACACGCACTTTCTAGCAAATGAATATGCGACTCGGTCAGCGTTTCAATCGCGATCTGACGCAGACGACCGTAGTCGATGACTTCGCCGAGCCGGTCCTGGGTCGGCGTGCAAAATTCAGAAGGGACCCAGACATCAATATTGACCCGGACGGGCTGAACCGCACGTTTTTCGTGTTCAAAAACGCCGATCGATACATCGATCGCAAGGCCGCGCAAGGCAAGACGAGTGCAGTGGTCCAAGTTCATGGCAGGAAGCTCACGTCGCGACCCATCCGCAATAAATGCTGGCCGCCGTCGACCACGAGATTTTGTCCTGTGATGGCGGGATTGGCGACCAGGGCCAGGATGGCACCAACGATATCTTCGGGGCGGCTCGATTGGTCCAGCAACGCGGTATCACGATGGGTGCGGGAAAACTGCTCCGGTGTTTGGAGGTGGCTCGGCAGGGTAAGCCCAGGCGATACGCCCACCACCCTGAGCCGCGGTGCAAAGGCCAACGCTTGCATCGGCAAAGCCGCTGCCAGGGCCGCTTTGGTGAGGGTGTACGAAAAAAAATCCGGATTGAGCCCCGCCAGCTTCTGATCCAACAGATGGACGACGACGCCCCTGGCGTCTTCAGGCGTCGCTTGATAGAGACGTGCAGATAGCCTCAGGGGCGCCATCAAATTGGGAGCAAGGTGTTGATCGAGGCGCGCCGCCGAGACAGTCGCCGGCATGTCATGCTCGAACAAAGAGGCGTTATTGACCAGACATCGCGGCACACCGAGTTCTGCAATCACCGCGTCAAGCAATCCATCGCAGGCGCTCTCGAGTGCCAGATCGGCTTCGAAGCAAGCAGCGCGAACACCCAGTGCCTGCAGTTGAGCAACGGTCTCATGGGCTTCATGCGCTGAGCGACGATAATGAACCGCAACGTCCCAGCCGCTGCGTGCGAATCCAAGTGCAATTTCTCGTCCAAGCCGCCGCGCCGCGCCGGTCACCAATGCGACCGGACGCAATGATCCGGCGGAGCCATTCGCGGCAGAATCTGGCTCGGGAGGATTCAGACGGGTGTCGGCGCCAAGCTTAAGCACGAGCGAACTCACAGACGCAGAATTGAGGGGTTACGAAATGTGGAGTGACAGCAGTTGCGACTGAGTTTAGCCCAGGCCCCACTCTACAATCGCTTCTATGCCCAATTGCCAGACCCGAATAACCCACGCGATCGATCAAGCCGGCGGCTGGCTGCGCTTTGATCAGTACATGGCGCTGGCGCTTTATGCGCCGGGCGTGGGGTATTACGAACGGCGGAATCACCAACCGACGGACGAATCGGGGGGCCC
>CAIPGD010000159.1 GCA_903864485.1 uncultured bacterium
CAGAAGGACTGTGCCGTCATCGTGCGACCAGTCCGCGACCATGGCGCGGCCATTCGCCAGCAGCGTATTGTCGCTATGCATCACCCCTTTGGGAGGCCCGGTCGTCCCACTGGTAAATGCAAGGTAGACAAGCTTGTCAGGATCAGTGATCGGAGGAATGTTCGGCTGAGTGTCAGGTTCAACGGACGGCGTGACAGTCGATGCAACCTTAGCGCCCCAGGACCCAGTGGATTCGGTCAATCCCGCCAGCGTTGGAAACGCCACAACCCCCAGTGGCAAGTCCCCTGAACCCGCTGCAGCTGCTGCGCCCTCTGAGTCAGCTGCCCCTAGGCGACCAGACAGCGCGAACACGACCCTCATGGTGGGGTTGGCAAGTGCCCGTTCGAAAATATCGAACTGATCCGAATCGGCGCCGTAATTCATCTGGGCAATGAGGGCGCGGCAGTCGATTCGACTGAGCAGGGTTTCAATTTCCGCAACCGTGTAGTTCTGATGCAAAGAAGGGTTACAGATATAACCATTACGCGAGCAGGCCAGAAAGACGACGATCGATTCAACCCGACTTGGCAGCCAGACCGAGACCCGATCGCCTTCGCATAGACCAGCCTGATGCAACGCGGAAGCCATCGAATCGACCCAGATCAGCATTTGTGACCACGTGAGTCGAGTCCCTGCGTCACGACACGCAAATCGATTGCCACGTTCAGCCGCGTGCCGCACAAGCAGTCCGTACATTGTCTCGGACTGCCAGGTCTTGGCGTCGTAATGCCGGCGGGCCTGGGCCGGCGAATGCAGCGTCAGTATCTTCGCCATGCTTAGCGCACCGTTGGAGCGTCAGTGACCGAACTTATCGGCATCGGGTGCCCGACGTTGCGCAAAGGCCTCGGCGAGTTCGTGATGCTCGTCGGTGTCCAGATAGCCCCGCAGGAGAAGGTCATGGGCCATTCGTGACAAGCCCCCGACGCCGCCATGGCGTGCATTGAAAGCGGCCTTGATGGACGCCAGCGCAAAGGCACCCCGGTCGGCAATTTCAAGAGCCATCTTTCGGGTGGCCTCAGCCAACTCTGCGTCGGGCACGACCTGATTGATCAACCCCCAATCAAGCGCCTCGCGGGCGCTGATTTTAGGGTTTCGATACCACATCTCCTTTGCCCGTTTCTTGCCCACGAGATCTTCCAGGTACCAGGTGCCATAACCGGCATCGAAGCTACCCATCATTGGCCCGACCTGCCGAAACACGGCGCTCTCCTTGGCAATGGTGAGGTCACACACCATCTGGAGCACGTTACCCCCGCCAACGGCAAAGCCGTTCACCGAAGCAATGACTGGTTTTTGTAATCGATCAATACTTTCGTACATTTCGAGTGTTGGCAGGACCCCGGCGTACAGCAGGGTGTCTTCCATTCCCTCTTTGCGACCACCGATACAAAAGAACCGGTCTCCAGCCCCTGTGATCACCAGCACGCGGGTTCTCGTTTCGCGCCGGACCGCGTTGATACAGTCACGAATTTCATGGCACATCAGCGGCGTGAACATATTGCCGTCCTGCGGACGGTTGAGTGTCAGCGTCCCAATCGGGCCATCTTCGTGGTAGGTGATTTCTGCGAAATCCATGGTGACTCGGTCTTTTTGATTCAAATAATGTGTTGCGCGCTAAGTTGGGCGATTTCTTCGGAGTCCAGACTTAACCATGATTCCAGGACCGCCTCGGTATCAGCCCCCAAAACGGGCGGCGGAATCTGACTCCCTTCGGTACAGCCGTCAAAACGAATTCCCAAACCGACTTGGGGGAGGCGCGAATCCCCGCGCTCACTCGCATACAAAAAGCCGCGATCCTGCAACTCAGGATCCGTCGCAAATTGGTCAAGACGCTGAATCGGACCCGCGGGCACCCTGGCCTCGCCAAGGACCCGAAGCCAGTACGCTCGCGGCTGGGTCAGTAACAAACCGGAAATTCGCTTGACGATCGTTTCGCGTGCAGCCCGGCGCAGAGCGTTGGTCGCATAGTCGACTGTGTCAGCGATTTGCGGTTCGCCGACAGCGACCCAAAAACGGCGCCAGATTGCATCATTACCCAGCGCGAGAGTCATGGGCTCATCGGCGGTTTCAAAGACCTGATAGATCGCGATGACGCTGTCGCGGCCACCCGAGCGGCGCATGACCTCCCCGGTGCCCAGGTATGGCACCAATCTGGGCGCCATGAACCGCGCCATACTTTCCATCATCGAAACATCCACGACACAGCCGCGCCCATCGCGCGAACGCCGCAGCAACGCCGCCATCACGGCCATCGCAGCGTCATGCCCCGCCAACAGGTCCGCCGCCGGAGTTCCGACTTTTTGGGGTGGGCTATCAGCCTCGCCTGTCATATCCATGACGCCTGACCAACCCTCGGCGATGAGGTCGTAGCAAGGCAAGTCCGAGCGCTGCCCGTCGAGCCCGAACCCCGTGATCGAAACATGAATGAGCTTGCTATTGACGGCCGCCAGTGACGCTGAATCAAGCCCCAATTTTTGCTGAACCCGCCCAACGAGGTTAAGGATCACCACATCGGCCTGCGCCACCAGACGCATCAGCAACGCATGCCCAGCGTCCTTCCCGTAGTCGATCGCAACACCGCGCTTGTTCCGATTAACACTCAAAAACCAGAGTGATTCTCCATCCAGGAACGGCGGGCCCCAGGCCCGCGAGTCATCCGGCTGACTGGGCCGTTCGACCTTCAAGACCTCGGCACCCAGATCGCCCAATAACTGCCCGGCATAGGGCCCTGCGATCGATGTCGTGAGGTCGAGCACCTTGACCCCTGCCAACAAGTCCAACGGCGCGCTCTGCTTAAGAGGCAGCGAATCAACGGGTCGCGCCGGCGTACCGATGGAATCAGAACCGGTTCTAGCACCAGCAGTTGCATTCAACTCAAAACCGAACGACGAACCAGACATTTAATAAAACTCGCGATGGATAACCCAAATCAATGAGTGGTCGTTGCAATGCCCGTGCCACCGGCGATTTGGGCACTCCAAGTCGGTAGCGCCCCCCTGGATGCCCGGCGCCAAGCCACTGCCAGAACAGAAGTGTCTTCGCCGAATACACTATGGTCACAAAACAACCCTGCACCAGCCCGCCAAGAGTCACGTTCATGAACGCTCCAAACGCCGGATTCGATCCGCAACATCGCGGCTTCCTCGTCATCGACCAGGAAGGCAAGACGCGCTTTGCAAGTGGAATCGCAACCAACCCCAGATTTGCCACGCGAATCATTGAGGGCTGGATGTTGGCCGAACGTTCAGATCAACGCGTATTCAGTATCAGCGACCAGTTTGGGCCGCTGGTTGCCGTGGCTTACCGCACCCCAGACGCGACTGCAATCGTCGTCATGATGCGCGAACCCAATGATTCGCTGTTCGAATTTGCGGCAACGGTTGAGTTCGCGGGTGACATCCTGCGCCACCTGTTAACGAACCCCTACGAGGCGCTGACCGTCGTTGACCGCGAAGGCATCGTTCGGTACATCAGCCCAGTTCATGAACGGTTTTTTGGCCTACCCGCAGGCGGCGGACTCGGCAAGCATGTCACGCAGGTCATCGAAAACACCCGTCTGCATGAAGTTGCACGCAACGGCCGGGCCGAAATCGGCCAATTACAGGTCATGAAAGACACCTCGAGGGTTGTCACCCGCATCCCCGTCCAGGGCAGCCGCGGCGAGGTGGTCGGCGCCATCGGACAGGTGATGTTCAAAGGGCCAGAACAACTCCAGACGCTGTCGGCTGAACTTTCACGTCTGCGTTCTGAGGTTGAGTACTACCGTCGTGAACTCAGCAGCCTGCGAGAGCGTAGCGTCGGCCTGGACCAGTTGATTGGCGATGGCCCAGCGATGAGGCGGCTCAAGCAGCAAATCCTCAAGGTCGCACCGCTTGATGTGCCCGTGTTACTGGTCGGCGAGAGTGGAACCGGAAAGGAACTCGTTGCGCAGGCCATTCACCAGTTGAGTCCCCGCCGCGAGGAGGCCCTCGTGATGATCAATGCCGCCGCGTTGCCAGCGAATCTCGTCGAAAGCGAACTCTTTGGGTATGAAGCCGGTGCGTTCACGGGGGCCGAACGCAAAGGCCGACGCGGCAAGGTCGAGCAAGCCGACCGGAGTTCGCTCTTTCTGGACGAACTGGGCGACATGCCACTCGAGATGCAGGTCAAGCTCCTTCGAGTACTCGAAGATGGCAGTTACGAACGCATTGGCGGCCAAGGGTCGCGGATCTCAAATTTCCGTCTGATCAGCGCCAGCAACCGGGATTTCCAGCGCCTGATTGATGAGGGCCGATTCCGACTCGATCTGTTCTATCGGGTCAGCGCAGTGACGATCCCGCTACCCCCATTGCGTGATCGCCTCGAAGACATTCCTGCGCTCGCCCGACAAGCGCTCAAGCGCTTCGCGCAACGACACGGTGTTGCAGTCCGCAGGCTCTCGACCGCCGCGATTCAGTTGCTGCAGCAACAGGATTGGCCCGGCAATGTGCGCCAGTTGATGCATGTGGTGGAGCGCGCCGCGATCTTTGCCGAAACAGACCCCATCGGGCCCACTGACTTCGACTTACAGACTCCCAGTAAACCGGATTCGGTCAGCGAATCATTGACACGGGTTGAAGAAAACCTGATTCGGGCAGCACTCCAGCGCTGCGGGGGCAACAAGAAACGCGCCGCCGCGGAGCTCGGAATCTCCCGTTCGTACCTTTACAAACGGCTGGCCGCACTCGCAGATCTGCCCTTCCCCTGAAGGACTGAGCCGAAAACATTACTCAGAATGATCAGAACCATGCCGGCCCATCCCAACGCCGGAATCTGATCGCCAAAAAGAACCAGGCTATAGAACGACGCAAAAAGAATCGCGCTGTATTGAAG
>CAIPGD010000160.1 GCA_903864485.1 uncultured bacterium
AACTTCAATTGGTACCGTTTGCTGTGGCTGCAGGATATGCCGCAGGTCGATGTCCAGATCATCCGCAATGGCGACGCTCCCGGGGGCGTTGGCGAACCCTGCGTGCCGTGTGTGGCGCCAGCGATTACGAATGCCCATGCGCGCTTGGTGGTGCCAACAGCGCGTCGGCGCAGCCTGCCAATGTTTCCCGGTGCAACGCTCTCTGGCCTGTAGTTCGACGACCTTGGAGATTCCCTTGAGTGGATTAACCTACACTCGTCGGGTGGGGCAACAGCCTCAGACCTTTAACGGAAACCCAGATCGTATGAAAGCCTTCCTGATTGACCCCGCCATCCAAAGCGTCACGGCTGTCGAACTACGCGGCGGACTCGATGAAATCCACCAGCTCGTCGGCTTCGATACGTTGGGCTCCGATGAGATAAACGCAGCTGGCGATCGCCTTTTTTTCGACGAAAAATGCTTCATCCGGAACGAACCAGGTGTTGGTCGCTTTAAGTTCGCCAGCGAGCCCCCTGTAGCGGGCCGGGGCGTTATTGCTTGCGAGGTCGATGGTACTTTTCAGGATTGTTCCCTGACCTTGGACGAAGTCGAGCAAAAGCTGGTGTTCACCCCGAGCAATTGAATTTGAACCGGGGCGTCAATCGTTCCGGAGTAAAACGGCTGACCATCAGGCGGTTGCGACTGCCCGTGTGATGGAGAGTTTGCGCGCGAGAACTTCGTAAGCAATTTCGCCTGCGACCGCACGAGAGGCCCTCACGAAAGGTGAAGGTGTTTTCCGGTTGCGTGCGATGTGACCAACGCAAGCGATCTCCGACGGGGTTCGATCAAGGCCTTTGGAAATTTGGAGGGGCCATGGATACAACCACGATCGAAACCTTCCTGAAAACGACAGCGGTCGACCTGCTGATCAAGATCCTGGCGGCGACCGCATTCTGGATCATCGGTCGGTGGCTTATCTCATGGGTGACCCGACTGGTGCGGACCTCGATGGATCGCAACCAGATGGATCAGACGCTCAACAAGTATCTGAGCGCCATCATCACCGCATCGCTGAATCTGCTCCTTGTGCTGGGCATCCTTGGCTACTTCGGCGTCCAGACGACCTCATTTGCTGCCCTGATCGCCGGTGCAGGCGTTGCCATCGGTGCCGCATGGAGCGGAATGCTAGGAAACTTTGCTGCAGGTGCATTCATGCTGGTGCTGCGACCGTTCAAGATCGGGGACCTCGTCGGCATCGGCGGCATCACCGGGACCGTCCATGAAATAGGTCTCTTTGGTACGACGATCGTAACGCCCGACCATGTGATGACGATCGTTGGCAACACCAAGGTGTTTGGTGAAACGATCCTGAATTACTCGACCCTGCCCGTCCGGCGGGTTGATCGAGTTGCACAACTGGCCTCCGGCGTGAATCCTGAGGATGCGATGGCGCTCCTGCGCGCTGAGATCGCTCGCATCCCAAATGTCGCCACTTCGCCTGCCCCAGAGATCAACCTGCTCGATCTCAATCTGATGGGCTGTGTGATTGCGGTGCGGCCCTATTGTCAAAACAGTTGTTACTGGCAGGTCCTCTTCGACACCAATGCGGCCATCCTGCGCGTTGCCGAAGCAGCGAACTGGCCCGCCCCGATGCCGGTCGATGCAACGCCTAACCCTTAGCTCCACCGGGCGCGCTGCGCCAAGGCCCTGTGGATTAAAAACTCACTCCCACTTCAAGTCGAGCTTTCGGTGCTGTGCCGCGCAGTCGCGCAGGTAGAGGTTGATCAAGCTCTGGTAGGGAATTCCGACCTCTTCAGAGATTTCTTTAAAGTAGGTAATTGAATCTTCGTCCAGCCGAATGGTGATCTGGCGCTTCAGCCGCGAAGCGTAAGGATTCTTCTGTGACTGGGTGAAATCGTATTCTTTCCTCATCAGACACCTCCAGCATAGGATTTGGATTCTCGAGGCGTCGCCTTGCGGGCGGAAATGATACGAATCAACTGGTCTTCCCCTCGCAGGCAGTGACAGACCAGGACTACCCTCATCGCACTGCTCAGCCCAAGCAAGATAAAACGATCCTCGCCGTCGGAATGATCGGGATCGTCGATCAACCTCGCACGTTCGTCGAAAAACACCGTTCGAGCCTCATCGAACGAGACACCGTGCTTCTTGAAGTTCAAGGTCGCCTTGCCCGGATCCCATTCAAAGCGCAACGAATTCATAACTACATTGTAGTGTAAACATCACGGCTGGGCAATGGGTGCCTGAGCCGAGACCCCACAAACTCGGGTGCAGGCGGAGGTGATGGAGGTCGTGAAGGTGAGGTGTCGCTGTGGGTAACAAGTCAGCGTTTAACCCGCAGCCTGACGGCCATCGCGGTCTGCGGGGAAAGGAAGCGGCACTGGTGCTACTCGGACTTCAAGTCCCCTGATTTCACTCAGCAACTGTAACTTCAGCCAACTGAGGTGGGCGACCGGTTTGACTAGGTATCGCAGCAACATCAAAGTCTACTTATTCCTTCCCAAACCTCAACCGCTTTATCACCACTACTCTGCTGCGAAAGGCATTGCTACCTAGATCAACGGGGCCTGAAAATAGCAGCGCAGATCGCAAGATCCAGTGATCGCTTGATATTGAATAAGGAAATCCAAATGATCGGTTACACGTGTGTTGGTACCAATGACTTGGAAAAAGCGGTCGTCTTTTACGGGGAGTTGCTGGACATGCTTGGAGCAAAACCCTTCTTCAAATCAGACCGCGGTGTTGGCTGGGGTGTCAGCCCCGACAAACCCATGTTTAGTGTCATGGTGCCTTATGACGGCCAGAGAGCCACTACGGGTAACGGCACCATGGTCGCGCTGGCAGCCTCTGATCACGAACAGGTTCAAGCGCTACATGCGAAGGCCTTGTCCTTGGGCGCTTCAGATGAAGGTGCTCCGGGGCCAAGGGGAAGCAATTTCTATGGCGCATAGTTTCGAGACCCAGACGGCAACAAACTGGCTGTTTTTAGCATGCAGAGCTAGTTTATGAAGCCAGAAGACCCCGGCAGCCTCGTTCAGCAACAACTTGACGCCTACAACGCCAAGAATGTTGAAACTTGGCTCAGCACCTACTCGCACGATGCTGAACACTTCAACCTGCACGGCGAGCGTCTGGCGCAAGGCCATCATGAACTGAGAACCCGAATCCAAGCTCGCTTCAGCGAACCGAATCTCCACGCTAGGTTGCTCAGTCGGACAGTGGTCGGAAACGTAGTCGTAGACTCAGAGGAAATCACGAGAAACTTCCCGGAAGGACTCGGAACCATTGAAATGCTATGCATCTACGAGGTGGTCAGCGGCAGGATCGCGAAGGCATCGTTCGCGCTTGGAAGAAAGTGCGTGTCCGGTGTTCCAAACGATGCGGCCTAAACGCCCCCAATCGGAGCTTCGACTGCAATCAGGCACGATAATTTGAATCGGAGTATCAGATGATTCGAGCAGGCGCGTTTATTCTTCGGGCCTACCAAGATTTCGACGCGGCGGAGATGGCGGGTGCGGTCCGGGAGTCATCTGAGACCGTTGGAAAGTGGATGACATGGGCGAAGCCCGATTTCAGTGAATACGATGCGCTTTGTTGGTTTGCCAAATGCCAGATCGCGAGATCCACAGGTTCGGGCCATGAGTTCGGCATCTTCACCTTGGGCGGCCACTTTGTAGGCGGCTGTGGATTGAACCAATTCTCAGCAGCCAATAAATTTTGCAACCTCGGTTACTGGGTGCGCCAGTCAGCGCAACGTAGGGGCGCAGCAACGGCGGCTACGATTGCACTGCGAGACCTTGCACTGGAGTCTCTGGGCCAAGCGCGGGTTGAGATCGCAGTTGCCAAAGGTAATGAGCCGAGTCTAGGCGTGGCAAGGCGGGCTGGTGCCGCCTATGAATGTCTTGCTCGAAACCGACTACAGCTCCACGGACGTGCCGTCGATGCGCATTTGTTTTCTTTTACGTTGACCGCGCCTGCATAGCCGTTAGCCGAGCACGCCCCCGCCACACTCCCACGAACCCGGTGCGCACAACTGTGCCGCTGAGGGCCCAATGTGGACAGACCAGAATGCAATGGAAGAGGGATGGATCGACAGTGGTGGCGCGTCAGGGACTCGAACCCCGGAC
>CAIPGD010000161.1 GCA_903864485.1 uncultured bacterium
CTAGAGGTCGGATCCGGTGATAGACGCCGGCTGAGCCATTGCCATCGGCGTCATTCCATTGCGCAACCCAGGCGGGCTCGCGCTTGGCAAGGTCGCCCCGCATCGGGAACGGGGTGTCTGGCAAGTTAAGCGTGCTTCGCCATTCGGGCATCGACGACATTCTGAGTCCTAGAGATTCAAAGATTCGGCAAACCAGGCGCGGGCATCCGCCGCGTCACGCTGGATTTGGGCGGTCAGCTGGGCCAGCGCGTCGGGTCCTTCCCAACGGGCTTCATCGCGCAACTTGTGAAGAAATTCAACACGAATGAGGCGGCCGTAGGCATTGCCCTGCCAGTCCAGCAGATGTGTTTCCAACAGCATACGTCCCGCATCCTCAACCACGGGCCTCGTGCCGAGGCTGGCGACCGCCGGTAGTGGGGTCGGCGCAAGCCCGTGGACCTGCACAACAAAGATCCCTTTCGCAGCCGGATGAGCCGTTGGTACCCGGAGGTTGAGGGTTGGAAACCCGAGCGTGCGACCCAGCTTCGCACCGTGAATCACCCGTCCGTCAAGGTGCCAAGGGGTGCCAAGCAGCGCGGTCGCGCCCGCCAGATCGCCGTCAGCCAGAAGGCGGCGAATGGCAGAGCTCGAGACCCGGGCGCCGGCTGCATTGGTGACTGACTCGAGGCGCTCGACCGTATAACCGAGTTCGGGTCCGAGTGCTTCGAGTAGCGTGTAATCACCGCTGCGTCGGGCGCCAAAGCGAAAGTCGTCACCGACGAATAGATGGCGGGCACCCATTTGGCCAACCAGCACAGATTCGATGAAGTCATGTGCCGACAGGGCAGCCAATTCGGCATCGAAACGAGTGATACCCACCCGGCGGACGCCACATTGAGCAAGTTGGGCGATGCGATCGCGTAGCGAAGAAATCCGGGTGGGCACCACTTCGCCGCGTTGTCGCGCAAACCATTCGCGGGGGGCGGGTTCAAACGTCAGCACCGCGGGTTCCAGATTGCGCACCCGAGCCGACTGGCAGAGTCTTGCAAGCAGCGCCTGGTGACCCAAATGAACGCCATCAAAGGTGCCGATCGCAACCGCGCAGGGCGTTGCATTCGGGGGTTGTAGTCCGGCATGGGTTCCGGACCTGCCGCGCACCCGTTGCAGGCGCACCAGGGTTGGCATCAAAGCAGATTGGCCGGAGGGGAGCATTCGGTGGCGGGAAATCGTCGCAAGGGCCTGAATTATAGGGCGTGTGGGTGCTACCATCGATTCATGCGCCGTATCGTCGTGATGATTTCCGGACGGGGCTCCAACCTCCAGGCGATTCTGCGCGCCGCTCGCCAAGAACACTGGCGGCATGCGGTGGTCGGGGTGATTGCCGATCGGGAGGATGCGCCAGGTCTCGAGATTGCCGCGCAGGCGGGCATTGATGTCGCTGTTGTCCCGTGGCGAAATTACGCCGGGCGTGCCGAATTTGAGCACGAGCTTTTGGACCACTTGGAGCGCTTTGCGGCCGATCTCGTGGTGTTAGCTGGATTCATGCGTATTCTTGGGGTCCCGTTGGTGACCCACTACAGTGGGCGTCTGTTAAACATCCATCCCTCCTTGCTGCCGGCGTTTCCAGGCTTGCATACTCATCGCCGCGCACTCGAGGCGGGTGCTCTCGTGCATGGCGCCACCGTGCATTTGGTGACGCCGACCTTGGATCATGGGCCGATTCTGGCGCAATCGGTGGTGCCAGTGCGCTCGGGTGATACCCCCGAAACCCTGGCGGCCCGAGTGCTTGAGACCGAGCATCAGATCCTCCCGCGCGTGGTGAGCTGGTTAGCTGACGGGCGGATCCATTTGCCAACCCATCCTGGCGGTGGTCGCGTTGAAATCGACGGAGTCAGCGCGCGCGAGCGCCTGTTGATTCTTGATTATTGAAAGGCTCGAACTGAATGGCAACGGATAAGTCGGGGCGTCCCGGAAAACCGATCGGGGCGCGGACTGATCGATCGTCCCAGCGATCTTCCCCGCAGAGGCGACTCGCGCCGGGCCAGAGGGTTGGTGCGCGGC
>CAIPGD010000162.1 GCA_903864485.1 uncultured bacterium
CCTCGAGGTAAATGACGGCTGAAAAATCCGACGGGAAATGGCTGTGCAGGATGGTGTGATCTGATTCTTCGTAGATCACTCCCCAGCAATCCGTGACCACCAAATCAAGGTTCAAGTTGACCAGATCCGTGACCAGATACTGTTTCGAGGCCCGCATCGCCATCTGTTTAACAGTTTCGGTTAATGGCGCAAATTTCGAGTTGAGCTGGTGGCTTTTCCACGGGCTCATGTAAACCGACTTCACGTTGGACGGTGTCGACTCAGGATGGCTGATTCGAAGTTCTTCGATGGCTTCGCGCGCCAAGATCAATTGGTCGGCGAAAGCTCCCAGATGACAGTGAAAGACCGGTAATTTGGTCGGTACTTCGTATTGCCCGAGTTCGATGGAATTAATGTCGGCCATAGCAGTGTGAAGGGTTGCGCATTCCCGGAAGTTTTAACCGTTCTGGGTGGGGCGCGCAAGGGTACACTGGCTGAAACCGTTGAGCGGAGCTCGTTTGATTCGGACCGTTTGGAGTTTTCGCGGGGGATTTGCCATCCTGGCGCTGGGCGCCGCGGCTAGCGGCCACGCGTTAGAGACCGTGACTGCCAATGCGGTCGTCACGGGCACGGGCACTGCGTTTTTGGTCGCCCCCGACCTCTTGGTGACTAACCGCCACGTGATCCAATCATGCGCGGCGGTCGACGTGTACACCGCCGAAGGCAAGCGGCCGGCGCAAGTTCAGGTGGCCGATGCCGCGGTTGACCTGGCGCTTTTGCGCGTTCCGGGCTTGCGAGGGACACCGGTGAAATTGCGCACGCCGCGATCGATCCGCCTCGGTGAAACGGTGTTTGTCTTCGGATTCCCACTCAGTGGCTCACTGACCAGCGGCGGTAACTTCACCTCGGGTTTGGTCAGCGGACTGCGCGGATTGCATGACGCACCGGGCGATATTCAGATCACGGCCCCCGTCCAGCCGGGCAACAGCGGAGGCCCGCTACTTGATGCGGCTGGGCAGGTCATCGGGGTCGTCAAGGCCAAGCTCGACGCCATGAAAGCCGCCAAAGCCATTGGCGATATTCCCCAAAACGTCAATTTCGCGATTTCGGCCCCGATCTTGATCGATTTTCTGGTTCGTCAGCGGGTTGGGTTTGGTAACGGTTCGGTTAATCCAACGACCGCGCCCATCGATACCGCTCAGGTGGCTGAATTGGCGCAGGGGTTTACGTTCCGTGTTGAATGCGGTGGCCGTGGGACGTCCCCCACCGTTGTATCGGGCACAAATGGTTCAGCCATTGCCAATAACGCAACCCCCCCCGGCGAAAGTGCGCTACCCAAGCGGGCGGGTCCAATGCTCGCGTGCCAGGGGTCTGTTTTGGCCTGGACCGATTGTTTTGGTGGCGTCGACCTTCCCGACGGCTCGAAATATGTCGGAGAATTCAAGGATGGGAAATACCACGGGCAGGGGACTTATCTCTTTGCCGATGGTCGTCGTTATGTCGGTGAACTGAAAGACGGTAAACGAAGCGGCCAGGGCGTGTTTATGCTGCTGGACGGGACTCGTTATATTGGTGAATACAAAGATGACAAATGGAATGGGGTGGGGTCGGTCTATTCTGCCAGCGGGCAAGTTTTGCAGGCTGGCACCTACGACGACAATCGGCTGGTTCGGGGTAAATAAGGCGAGCGCCTTGAATTTGGCGTTGATTCGTTTTGCATTGGTCCTGGGCCCAATCTTTCTCGTGCAGAACGCATTTGCCCAGATGTTTCGGGAGGTCCCGCGAGGGCCCAGCGCGACGGCAATCGGGCCAGCGCAGGGACCTTTACAAGCGCCTGCACCCCCGCCATCGGGTCTGCCCAGTAACACGGCCAGTGCTGGAACTGCGAATGCGAAAGAGCCCACAGCCGCGATGGCCGCCGACGATATCGTCAAGGCTTTGCTCACCAACCCGGACCGAGCGCGGGGCGCACAGGCCTCGACGGCTAACCCGGGCCAGCCGACGCCGCCTGACCCCTGGTTTTTGGATCTCCAGATTCAGTACGAGTTCAATTCTGCGGTCATCATGGAAGAAAGCTACCCCCTCTTAAATCAGGTGGCGTTGGCTTTAAATTCACCACGATTAAAGTCGGTGCGCTTTGACGTGGAGGGTCACACGGATGGGGTCGGTAGCAAAGCCAATAACGAGATTCTGTCGATGCGGCGCGCGCAGTCCGTGGTGGTCTATCTGACGTCGGCCGGCGTGCCAGCCGATCGTATGCATGCGATCGGTAAAGGTTTTAGTGAACTGCTTTACCCGTTTGAACCGAAGTCGGCCGCTAACCGACGCGTACGGATCAGGGCTCGCTCACTTTGATCAGCGCTTTAATCCGCGCTTAGATTAGCGCTTTCGTCAGGCTTTCTCGCGCACGAAACGACTGACATCCTTTAACACGGGGGCCATCCAGCGCAGCGGTCTTGCCAGCGCGCCAATCAGTGTGAAGTGA
>CAIPGD010000163.1 GCA_903864485.1 uncultured bacterium
CCCCCGAAGAGCGGGAAATGCCCCTCGAGTGAGTCGACTGAGGAGGCTTGGACAATGAACAACCGGTTAATTGACCGGCCAAGCCTCCTTGTTTGGCGCTGATTCTGTTACTTGGACAGAGAGCGCCCTCGCGGGTTAGCGAATCGCAGCCCGCAGACACTCAGCCAACGATGCGTCATCGACCTCGCGGGCGCCACGCTCAAAGACTTTGAGTCCGCTCCAAAGTTGAGGCTCAGCGCCAGCGGGGTAATCGTAGAACCCGCCTCCCGCTGCTCGACCGCCCCGACGAAAGCCGTGGGCCATTTTTTCGATCACATAAACGGCCGCTTCCGGGAAGCGCACCGAGACGACTTTCGCCTTTTTGGCGCCTGGCATGGCCGCCTGAGCGACCGCTTTAAGTGAATCCAGTTCGGCATGTAAAGCCAGATCAAACAACCCAAGTCCGAGCTCGTCTAGTTGCAGCAGGACACCTTGGGCCAAGCCGATCGAATGCGCGGCGGCCTCGATTCGGTTAGCGGTCACGCCCTCTCCCAGGAGCGATAGGGCTTCGACCAACAACGCTTCATTGGGGATCTCTGCAACGGGTGTCGATGGGTGAGCATGGTCGTGGTCATGGTCGTGATGATGGTGATGACCGTGCGCGTGATGATGGTCGTGGTGGTGACTATGGTCGTGCGAATGATCATGTCCGTGCTGATCATGATCATGATCATGATCATGCTGATGGGAATCGTGTGAGTGTGGATCGTGTGAGTGTGGATCGTGAGTCATGGTGTTTTCAGGTTAACTGAGGCGTTGGCCGTGTTCGCGCGTTTCATGAAAATGGACCTTGGGCCATCGCTCCATCGTGACGGCCAGCGTATGGCGGCTGTCAACCAGGTAGACGAGGTTGCCGTCGATATCGCGCGCTAATCGGGAAGGATAAGCGCGTTCAAATTCCTTGAGTTGGGCGGGGTCATCAAAGGTGATCCAGCGGGCGGCCGTGATGCCAGCTCGTTCGAATGACGCGTCGACGCCATACTCGGTGCGCAGACGTTCCTGAACCACTTCGAACTGAAGTTGACCAACACCACCGAGCAGCAATGAACTGTCCATTAGAGACTCGAAAACTTGCACTGCGCCCTCTTCGCCGAGTTCGCGCAAGCCTTTCTGGAGTGGCTTGGTCTTCATCGGGTCACGTAACCGCGGGAGGCTAAATAGTTCCGGTGCGAAGTACGGGATCCCTTCAAAGCCCAGTGCCTCACCCGATTCCGAAAGGGTGTCGCCGATCTGCAACTGGCCGTGGTTGTGAATGCCCAGAATATCGCCGGCAACCGCGTCTTCCATCCGCGAACGCTCGTTCGCCATAAAAGTAACTGCGTTCGCGATTTTCATTTCACGTCCCAGGCGCACGTGACGGACTTTAATGCCCGGGTGATAACGTCCCGAGCAGACCCGCACGAACGCAATCCGGTCTCGATGCTGTGGGTCCATATTCGCTTGAATTTTGAATACGAAGGCGGTGAACGCGGGTTCGGTGGGTTCAACGCGTCGAACTCTGGCCGGGCGTGACTGCGGCGGTGGCGCCCATTCAGCAAGGGCCCCCAGAATCTCGCGGACGCCAAAGTTGTTGATCCCGGAACCAAAGAACACGGGTGTCTGCCGCCCAGCCAGAAACGCCTCGAGCTCGAAGGTCCCGCTGGCGGCCCGAACCAGTTCGACATCGTTGCGCAATTGAGTGGCTTCATCAGGGAATTCACGATCCAGCACGGGATCATCGAGGCCGTGCAGGACTTGAACAGCGTCATCGCCTGCGCGCTCTTCGCCTGCCCGAAACCGCAGGATTTCGTCCCGTTGCATGTGGTAAACGCCCCGAAATCGCTTCCCCATACCAACCGGCCAGGTCACCGGGGCGCATTGAATCTTCAGGATCGATTCGATTTCATCGAGCAACTCGATGGGTTCGCGGACCTCGCGGTCCATCTTGTTCACAAAAGTAATGATTGGCGTGTCGCGCAGTCGACAGACCTGAAGCAGTTTGATGGTTTGCTCCTCGACGCCCTTGGCCGCGTCGACCACCATGATCGCGCAATCAACGGCGGTGAGCACCCGATAGGTGTCTTCCGAGAAATCCTTGTGGCCCGGGGTGTCGAGCAGGTTAAACGTGCAACCGCCCCACTGAAACTGCATGACCGAGCTGGCGACCGAGATGCCGCGTTGCTTCTCGACTTCCATCCAGTCTGAAGTGGCATGTCGACCACTCTTGCGGGCCTTGACCGTTCCGGCCATTTGAATGGCACCACCGAATAGCAGAAGTTTTTCGGTCAGCGTGGTTTTGCCCGCATCCGGGTGAGCAATGATGGC
>CAIPGD010000164.1 GCA_903864485.1 uncultured bacterium
CATGCCCAGCGCGAGTACATCGATTTTGAGCAACCCCAGTGCATCCAGATCATTCTTGTCCCATTGAATGACCGTGCGCCCGTCCATCGCGGTGTTTTCGATCGGGACAAGGCGTGTGAGCTTGTCGCGGGCGATCACAAAACCACCACTGTGTTGCGTCAGATGACGTGGAAAGCCAATGAGGGTGGGAATGACGGAGAGCCAGAGCTTGACCCGAGGGGCTTCGGGGTCGAGTCCGGCCGCTTCAAGCGATTCTTGACGGATGACTGCGCCGTCCCACCATGCGCGATCTCGAGCGACGGCGTCGATGGCGTCGGCGTCGATGCCAAGCGCAAAGCCTGCGTCCCTGAGTGCGCTGCGCGGGCGCCAGGTGATGATCGCGGCCGCCAGCGCGGCGCGTTCACGCCCGTACTTTGTGTAGATATGTTGAATGACTTCTTCGCGGCGCTGATGCTCGAAATCCACATCAATATCAGGGGGTTCGCCGCGCTCGCGTGAGATGAAACGCTCGAAGAGAACGTTCATGCGTGAAGGATCGACTTCGGTGATCCCCAGGCAGTAACAGACTGCCGAATTGGCGGCCGAGCCGCGACCCTGACATAGGATGCCGCGTCCGCGTGCGAAGGCAACCAGCTCGGCAACGGTTAGGAAGTAGGGTTCGTAGTTCAGCTCTGCAATCAGCCCCAGTTCGTGTTCGATCTGCGCGCGGACTTTGGTGGGGATACCTTGCGGCCAGCGTTGTGTGGCGCCCCGCTCGGTGAGCGTGCGTAACCATTGGGCTGGGGTGTGACCGGCAGGGACGATTTCGTCGGGGTACTCGTAGCGCAATTCATCGAGTGAGAATCGGCAACGTGCTGCGATTTCGAGTGTCTCTTCGAGGAGTTCGGTCGGGTATTGCTGGGCCAGACGCAAGCGCCCGCGCAGATGGCACTCGGCATTGGCATCGAGGCGAAATCCAAGAGCATCCAGAGGCATCCGATGGCGCACGGAAGTCAGCACGTCGAGCAGAGGCTTGCGCGATCGTCGGTGCATGCGGACATCCCCGCCAGCGGCCAGCGGCACGCCGGTTGTGCGTACGACGGCCCGAAGCCGATCGAGATGCGCGCCATCATGGCCATGGGCGAGACGTTCGGCCAATATCCAGAGACGCCCGCCATCGGCTGTTGAAGATCCTCGGCCAAAGCGCTGGGCGAGCCAACCGGTGAGCTGTAGAAGCTCTGCGCGTGGGGTGCTCGGGTGTGGGGCCAGCAGCGCGATACAGTCGGGCAGGCCGGCGTCGAGATCGCTGCGCTCGAATCGGTACTGCCCCTTTGGCGCACGACGACGGGTACGTGAAATGAGTTCGCTGAGGTGGCCGTAGCCTGCCCGCGTCTGGGCCAGAAGGATGATCCGCACGCGTTGTTCGCGTTGTTCGCGTTGTTCATTGGGTGGTCGTTCGAAGTCAACGCCTAGTTCGAATTCGGCGCCAATGAGTAGCGGTAAGCCGACCCGTTTGGCGGCCTGATGGGCTCGTACAACACCGGCCAGCGACGCCTCGTCCGTGATGGCTAATGCTGCATAGCCAAGTGCGTGGGCGCGCTCGACCAATTCTTCCGGGTGCGACGCACCACGCAGGAAAGAGAAATTGCTAAGGCAGTGAAGTTCGGCGTAAGCAGTGAGCACGAAAGGGGGCGCCAGATACTGTATGCATGAACAGTATCACGAACCGATTGGTGATTGAGGTGCTAATGTTGGCCTGATTGATACCGATATTTTTTATGAGCAAACTTCCGATCAAACTCAACGACCTGTTACGCCAGCGTACGGTTGAGGGTGAGCGCATCGAGTACAAAGCTGGGTGGAATCCCGACGCGATCATTCGCACCGTATGCGCGTTTGCTAACGATTTCGAAAATCTCGGCGGTGGTTATGTCGTGATTGGTCAGGACTGTGATGTGAGCGGCCAGCCGGTATTTCCACCTGTGGGGTTGGCTGACAATCAACTCGATAAAATTCAAAAAGAGCTGCTGGCCGCCTGTCAGTTGATTCAGCCGCCATATTTCCCGGTATTCAGTCTTGAAGACGTTGAGGGGCGCAAATTAATTGTGTTGTGGGTGCCGGGCGGGCATAACCGTCCTTATAAGGCGCCGGAAGCGATCACTTCCAAGAAGAAGACATGGCATCACTACATCCGACGTTACGCCAGCACGGTCGAGGCTAAGGGCGACATTGAGGCAGAGTTGATCGGCTTGGCGGCGAAGGTGCCGTTCGACGACCGCTATAACCAAACCGCGCGGGTTGGTGATCTGTCAAAGTCGCTGGCTCAGGCGTTCTTGGAAGACGTCGGCAGCGAGTTGGCGGAGGTTGCGCCTGGGTTGTCGGTTGAATCATTAGCGCGGCAGATGAACTTGGCAGGCGGATCTACCGAGTCTCCTTGGCCTAAGAACGTCGGTTTGCTGTTTTTCAACGAGACCCCAGAGCGATTTTTTCCAGGTGTGCAAATCGATGTGATCTGGTTTCCTGAAGGTGCCGGCGGGGATCGTTTCGAAGAAAAGATCTTCAAGGGGCCATTGGCGCGGATGACTCGCGACGCCTTGAATTACATTCAGCGCAACTATTTGCGCGAGACGGTTATTAAGCACCCTGATCGGGCGGAGGCGACGCGGGTTTGGAACTTTCCATACGCTGCGGTTGAAGAAGCCTTGGTCAATGCGGTTTATCACCGTTCTTACGAAGAGCGCGAACCCATCGAGGTGCGCATCAGTCACGACGAATTCATCGTCGTCAGCTTCCCCGGTCCTGATCGATCCGTCCGGATGGAGGACCTTCAGGCTGGTCGAGCCGTCAGTCGACGATATCGCAATCGGCGGATTGGCGAATTCCTCAAGGAACTTGAACTCACTGAGGGACGTTCAACAGGTGTCCCTAAAATTCTCAAGGTCATGGCTGCCAATGGCTCCCCGTCGCCGTTGTTTGAGACAGACGACGATCGCCTTTCGTTTGTTATTCGGTTGCCCGTTCATCCATTGGCGATGGGCGGAATTTCGCTCACCGCGCAAGTCACCGGGGAAGTCACCGGGGAAGTCACCGGGGAAGTCACCGGGGAAGTCACCGGGGAAGTCGAGCGTCTCATACGGGGCCTGAATCAGGAGATGTCACGGCAGCAGATTCAGGATGCATTGGTGCTAAAGCACGAGGATCACTTTCGCAATTCCTACCTCAAGCCTGCACTGGCAGCTGGATTGGTTGAAATGACTCTGCCAAATAAGCCCAACAGCAGCAACCAGCGCTACCGGTTGACGCACCAAGGCCAACTCTGGTTGCAAGCACGCCTCAGGCTCGGCAAGGGCTGATTCGTCGGGGTCTATCGGAGTCATAGGGTCGGCCGCATTCCGCGCAGCGCATAAAAAAAAGCCCCGCAGAAGCGGGGCTCTTGGGCGGACGCTCGACTCGGACGCTCAGGCGCCGTGCGAGGCCGTCTGCATTTGCCGGTTTGTCCGGCCCGGCGGTGGCGGCGGGTCGGCCCGCGCGATCAGCGCTTCGACGTCGAACTGGTCAAGGGTGTGATACGTATTGTCTTCGCCGTAGAGGATGCGATGGTCGTTGCCCCCGACCAGGAGACGGGCTTTTTCGATCGCTGCACGCAGCGAGGTATAAAGCACGGATCCGTTCATCTTGAAGACGCGACCGCGGCGATTCAGGATGGTCACGCTAGGCTGAATAGGCTCACTCATTGGACGCGATTACCGGAAGGACTGAAGGGAACGTTTCGAACCCCTTAAATGTACAAGTTTTTTCCGCTTTTGTGATCTACCAACACCCCCATTCTTGAGTCGAATATGGATTCTCCCCGACCACCCCCGGTGGGTTTTACCGCTGATATCGAATTTAAGACCGCCTGGCCTTATCCCTCCTGGATTGCCCATCGGGGTGCGGGTCACCTGGCGCCCGAAAATACCTTGGCTGCATTCCAGATGGGGTTTGATTATGGGTTTCGGATGATCGAATTTGATGTCCAGCTCACGGCAGATCAAATCCCGATCCTGATGCATGACGCCATGCTCGACCGTACGACGGACGGTCATGGACCAGTCTATGCGGTGACGGCTGGGCAGCTGGCGCAACTGGATGCCGGGCGTTGGCATTCACCCACGTTCGAGGGCGAAACCGTTCCGTCCCTGGCCGATGCGGCGCATTGGATGCAGGCCCACGGCGTGATGGCGAATCTGGAAATCAAGCCAGCCAAGGGCCTGGAGGTGGCAACGGGAACGGCGGCGGCAGCATTGGCGGCCGAGCTTTGGCAGGGTCAGATTCCGCCGCTCTTGTCATCGTTCTCGATCAAAGCGCTCGAAGCCGCTCGGGCGGTCGCACCGGAGTTGCCGCGGGCATTGCTTGCAGATGTTGCACGCTGGGCCGAGTTGGTTCCGACCGACCGTCCGTTCGAAGCGATTGTGCAGAAAGCGCTTGAATTGTCTGCGGTAGCAATCGTGATTCAACATGCCGGTTTGAATGCCGATCGTATTGCCCAAGCTCACGGGGCTGGATTGCGTGTGTTGACTTACACCCTGAATGACGCGGTTCGGGCTAAAGCCTTGCTCGCGGTTGGGCTGGATGGAGTTATTACGGATGCTGTGGATTCTCTGGGGCCCGCATCAGCCAAATCAGAAAATCCAGTGAAATCAGCCAAATAATCCGTGTAAATACCAGGTGCCTGGCCCCGCCCCTTGGTTGGAGCGTCCGGTACGGCTGCGAAAAATCCAGACCAGGATATGTTCCTCATTTTCGGCGACAAAATAGTCGCGCTCGACGAGATTTCCGTCCCACCAACCCGTTTCGATCCTTTCTGGTCCTGCAACCAGAGCGAGCGGGCCGTGCCAGAACGGTCGGGTATTGCGTTCGGTCAGCGCTACGGGGGCGTGGAGTAACCAGAGCGGGCGCGGCAAACCTGGCGGGCGTGTGGGTGGCATCCCATCAGGGACCGCGCGAGTCGTTTTAGATGTTGCGGCGGTGGTGAGCCGAGTTAAATCTTCTACCCATTCGATCCGGTAAGCAGCCTCCGGCCGATGGTCTGGGTAGGGGCTGACCCGCCAGAGACCGCCCGGTCCCAGCCGAGCGTGCAGGCGTTCAATCAGGCGTCCTAGACTTTCGTGTTCCGGGGGCGTACTGGCAAAGAGATCGATAGTCGTGTCCCCCATGGGGCCCGCATCATTGCAGGTCAGGCCGAGGGTGTGGGCGGCTTCGGCTAGCTGAATCCGG
>CAIPGD010000165.1 GCA_903864485.1 uncultured bacterium
AGTTCGAGTCCGGCCGCACGCGCGGATCCGACGAGTTCGGACGGTTTGATGAACTTGTCGTATTCGTGGGTCCCGCGGGGAAGCAGCCGCAGAACGTACTCGGCACCCACAATCGCGAACAGAAACGCCTTGGGATTGCGATTAATCGTCGAAAAAAATAACCAGCCACCGGGTTTGGCCAGATCGGCGCAGGCGCGGATGGTGGAGGCGGGATCTGGCACGTGCTCCAGCATTTCCATACAGGTGACGGTATCGAACGAACCGGGCTCGGCCTGCGCCAGATCTTCGGCCGCAATCCGGCGGTACTCCACGCTGACCCCGCTTTCGAGCCGATGCAGTTCAGCCACTTTGAGCGGTCGATCCGCCAGATCGATCCCAGTGACCGCAGCACCCGCTCGGGCCATGGACTCCGCCAGGATGCCGCCGCCACAACCAACATCGACAATGCGCCGGCCTGGTAGAGGCGCCAGCCCATCAATCCAGCCAAGCCGCAGGGGGTTGATGGCATGCAATGGCTTGAATTCGGATTCTGGATCCCACCAACGGGACGCCAGCGACTGAAACTTGGAGAGTTCGCCAGGATCGAAATTAGAGGAGCCAGACTGGCCGTTCGATGCGTAGGTTGGCACGATGTTCAATCCCGGGCATGGCGTCGTAGACGCTCCGTTAATCAGCAAAACGCCCCGCGAGCTTGCGCCAGCGGGGCGTCTGAGTCGGGATCAAACCAAGATTACTTGGTTGGACGGGTCCCCACGACCTCAATTTCTACGCGACGGTTCTTCGCCCGCCCTTCTTTTGTGTTGTTGCTCGCAACGGGCTGCTTCTCGCCCTTGCCCTCGGTGTAGATCCGGTTGGGCTCGATCCCCTTGCTAACCAGGTAGGCTTTCACCGAGTCAGCGCGACGCTGCGACAGGCGATCGTTGTACTTGTCGGAGCCTACGCTGTCGGTATGGCCAACGGCGATGACGACTTCGAGAGCGATGCCCTTAATCTGACCAATCAAGCCGTCAAGCTTCGCTTTGCCTTCTGGTTTGACGACTGATTTGTCAAAGTCAAAGAACGTGTCCGATGCGAAGCTGACCTTCTCGCTGGTGGGGCGTGGCGAAGGGGCTGCCGCCGGCTTAGCGGCGGGGGCGACCACGGCAGGGGCCGGCGCGGCCCGTGGCGTCATTTCGGCCGCTTTGGGCTGGACGGGGGCTGGTGCTGGCGCCGGTGCTGGCGCGGGTGCCGGTGTGGGGGCGGGTGCCGGTGCCGGTGGCGCGGCCTTTGGAAGCAGATCGTCGTCGCAGCCTGCAATCGCATTGGCGGGAGTGAACGACCCCGTTCGCCAGCACAGGTTGGTCCCGCTCTTGACGATCTGCGATCCGGAGGCTCCGATGACGTAGCCAGGATTATTCGGGTTGACCGTTTGGGCCGAGGCCAGAGCGCTGGCGGTGACTGCAAGAGCAGACATTGCGACGCGCAGATACAGTGAATTCTTCATGTTGATCCTCACAGGGAAATACTCTCAAAGTGTGCCACAGGGTGGTGCGTCCCGCTACTGGATGTATAACCCTGCTCGTAGTTGGGTTGATTAGACGTCGCTTCGGTGCAACACGGAGGGCATTCCCCCCGAATGTTACAATTTGGGCACATGGATAGCTTCGCCAAAGAAACCCTCCCGGTCAGCCTCGAGGAGGAAATGCGCCGTTCGTACCTGGATTACGCAATGAGCGTAATCGTCGGACGAGCTTTGCCCGACGTACGCGACGGACTCAAACCGGTTCACCGTCGCGTGCTGTTCGCGATGCACGAACTCAACAACGACTGGAATCGGCCGTACAAGAAGAGCGCGCGGATCGTCGGCGATGTCATCGGTAAGTACCATCCGCACGGCGACAGCGCGGTCTACGACACGATCGTCCGGATGGCGCAGGATTTTTCACTGCGTTACCTCCTGGTGGACGGCCAGGGCAATTTTGGCTCGGTTGACGGTGATAACGCCGCCGCGATGCGATACACCGAGATCCGCCTCAGTCGTATCGCGCACGAATTGCTTGCCGATATTGATCGCG
>CAIPGD010000166.1 GCA_903864485.1 uncultured bacterium
AGCCATTTTTCCTGATCCCTTCCGAGCAGACTGCGGCCATCCTCGTCGATCATCGGGCACGCAGCGCGCTTGACCACAGCGCTGCCGCCTCTGCCGGGGCGTGGGCAAACCTGAACCTCGCGATACTGCCGGTCATCCAAAAAATGAAGTCGCGCTAGACGGCCCCACTCACGGCGACGATGAAGTGGTAACGCGCCACCGGCATGCTCAAGGCTGGGTTGCATCATGTTGGGCAATGGCATGTTCTCCCAATAGGCCTGGTACGCAGCGGCCCGTTGTTTTGCGAAGTCCGGTTGCAGACGCTCTCCCTGCAAATTTGCATAATCATTCTCAACCTCATGATCATCCCAAATGACCATCCAGGGCGCGCAGGCATGGGCCGACTGCAGGGCAGGGTCGCTTTTGTACTGCGCGTAACGCGCCCGATACTGAGCGAGGGTCGAGACAAGGCCGCCTTCATGCGAGCGAATGCGACCGGGTACTGCCCCGTATTCGTAAATATAGTCTCCGAGAAACAGAACCAGATCTGGGGATTCACGGCTGATATGATCCCAGGCAGCATAGTGACCATGGTCCCATCGCTGACAGCTGGCGGTCACAAACTGAAGCGGCTCGAGCGCTGAATTTTGTGGTGCAGTTCGCGTCCGGCCGGCCCTGCTTTGCTGACCCAGGGCACTGAACCGATACCAATAGGGCCGCGACGCCTGCAGATCGGTGACATCGACGTGAACGCTATGGTCCCAGGCGCTAACGGCTAAGTGTTCTCCGCGCTGAATAATCTCGCGGAACCCCTCATCAACGGCCACCTCCCATTGGACCGAAACCTCCGGCGGGAGGGCCGGCCCCGCCTCTTCTCCACGTAGACGGCACCATAAGGTAAAACCTGATGGGTGGGGCTCGCCGCTGGCGACGCCCAAACGAAAAGCGTCAACCCGAATGCCGTGGTTTGACTGGATCAGGCCGGGTGCTACCGCGCCGGCGATCCCCGGCAGCGTGACGATCGAGACACTGGCCCCAACCGCATGAAGAAGACGGCGGCGCGAAAAGTCGACGGCAGGGATCATCGGACAACGCTTGCAGACTCAAAGCGGCAAGTTTATCCGCAGGGCTCAAACGGGAGACACCCTCTGCGGCTGCAGATTGAGTCCTTTAGCCGGTGCAGTTGCGCCGCAAGACGTACCGACCAGACAGCTTTTAACCTGCGCGATGAATCCGGTGAATGAACTATCGTCCACAACGCCCCGCAACGCGGTCACAATCGCGATCGAGACCAGCGCGATGATCAAGGCGTACTCAACGACCTGCGCGCCGGTCTCGTTTCGTACGAAACAGATCAACCGATGACGAAATAATGCGAACAGCGACCCCATGGGAACCTCCCTGAATTCGGAACAAACCCGAGATGCTGAGTCAGCGCGGGCGACCATCTCTCAGCGTAAGTGGCTACCTGCGCCGCCGCATCGGAGCCATGTCCCGAAGGACTATGGCAGTTTGTCCCGAAACGATTGTCCGAATCGGGTCAGGCGATCTTGACCAAGTGGCGCTGTGTGACCGAACCCGTCACCGCGTACTTCGTACCTTCGTAAAATTTAGCAAGGTATTCTGGGTTCCCATCCAATGCCAGTCGGTGCTTATCGACTGAACTAGCGTCATTGAACCCGGTGAGCATCCGCAACGCACCCAGCACTCCAAAGATACTGTGCATCACGCTGGTCTCAACGCCCGTGGTCTCTTTGCAAAGCGATGCAAACTCATTGGCCCATTTGAATGTCGACAACCAGTCGTCGCCTTGCGCAAGTTGCAACTGAACTTCTGCAACGATCGTCCCGAGCGGAATGTTTGGCCCGAGAGAGCCGCCGCGAACATACTGGTAAATCACGTCAGCATCACTGTTGAGCGTAAATTTTCTGAGCTGTTGATTAGCCGCCCAGAGGGATTTACTGGAGCTAGTTTGTTTGAGCTACCCTGGAGCTA
>CAIPGD010000167.1 GCA_903864485.1 uncultured bacterium
GGCCCGGTCAATGCAAAGGCGTTCCCCGGAGCACGGGAGCGGTTTATAAAAAAGAATTCCGAAGCGAGCCTTTGCGGAAAATGGATAGAGACAGCGCGGAGCGGGCGAAAAAAATTGTGCCCGGTTTCACGCGCCACCCCGCGCGAATCGTCGCCTGGCGCTGCGCTCGGCGACTCGGAGGACGGCGCAGCGCGCCTTCCCTGCTATGAGTTGTGTCAAGCGAAGTCGGTGAGCGATTTGTTTTTTTCTCTAACAGCTTTTTTTCATTTAGGTCGCCTTTCCAGTTGGGTTCGAGGCTTGAAGCGTTTTCTTGGCATTGGCAATGGGGTCAGCCATTGCTCCACCTGCTATCCGTGCACGGCCCTAAAAAGGGACGGCACCAGTTGACTTGTCCGGTCATAGCCAAGAAACGAGCGCGCCCAATCTACCGAACGGGTTGTTGCCAACCCAAGGGACGTTACGGGCGCGCGCCGTTTCAAATCTTCTCGCTCCATCTGCTTCTGGGTTCAGGATGCGGGGTCGCTTATTCGGGTCGGGTCAGGCCCCGACCATCGTCCAACCCAAATCTTCAGGCTTAGCCCGCCCGGTGCGCCATCGCCACAGATCCACCGCCATCTGTCGCGCCATCGCCACGATGGCTTTTTTTCTTGCCGCCTTGCTGGCTTTCACGTTGCCCACCACCGGCCACCATTTCTTCACCAGCTTGCAATCGGGCTGCCACATCACCAGCCGCCAAGCCAGTTCAATCAGCGCCGTCCGCAGCCGCACGTTGCCATGTTTGGTGATGGGCAATAGATGACGACTATTGCCGCTGGCGCTGACGCCGCCACACAATCCGGTGTAGCTGCCCACTTGTCGCCGGTTCTCAAACCGATCCCAGCTCCCCACTTCCCGATCCACCACGGCATAGGTCAGTCCACCCAGCCCCTTGGGACGTAACGCCGGCGCCGTTTGCTCCAGGGCTTTCGTGGCGCATTCCAATTCGCTCGTCAAGGTCGCCAGCACTCGCCGGAACACTTCCAGTCGGTTCACCAGCCACTCAGGTACGCGCGTTTGCAGTTCCGACCAGTGCCGAGCTTCCCACCACCGCCCCTTTTCCCGATGGCCCTGGCTCAACAGCAACCCCCGTCCCTGGCTGGCCACGCGCTGGACTTCCCGGCGCAGTTGTTCCCGCTGCCGGCTTTCCGTCCGCTTTTGCTCCTGCTCGGGTGTCGGCACGCGCACCGTGGCCAGCGCGTGGGTGTTCCCAGCCACATACCGATCTAGGCGTTGCGCCAGTTCCTTGGCGTCGCTGCTGTCGTGGTTGACCCCGGTGTGCCGCTCGTCTAGGCACACCGGTTGGATAATCACATTCTTAACCCCCAAGGCCACAAGTTCGCGGTGCAGCCCGTAGCCGAAGGGCCCCGCCTCGTAGCAACTGTGCACGGCGTGGCTCAGTGTCAGCTGGGTTTTGATCCACTCGCGAAACTTGCCCCAGGTAAATCGCTGGGCCGGTTGCGGCGCGCTGTGGTCAAGGATGCGCACCACGACAATGCTGTCGGCATGCACGTCCAGTCCAAGCTTGATCGCTTCATGCTTTTTATTCGCGGCTTGCTCCGCGCGAACTTCAGAGTTATTTAGTTTTTGTGAGTTCATACGTTGGCAGGTGTAGCGCTTCGACGCTCACCTGCCAACAACTCATGTCATCTACCGGTCAAAAACCGGCGCGGAAGGGACGTGTGCGGGCGTCCGTTCTGGCTGCCTTCCTGGCGCCTGCTGAACGCGGGCGCGGACAGTGCAGTGCTGACCCTACCCTATGGGGGCGAACTTCTTTTTCGGAGTTCGGGTTCAAGATGCGACTGGCACTCGGGGATGGGGGGCCGGGCGCGTTCTCGGCTGGCGTTTGGCGGCCGCTGGATTATTCTGCGCGGATGGAACTGTTCAACAAAATCCTAAAAATCGCCATCGATGGGGGCGCCTCGGACGTCCA
>CAIPGD010000168.1 GCA_903864485.1 uncultured bacterium
GCTCAATGTCCCCCGATCGGGGCGCACGGGCGTCATCGTCGAGCCGATGCTCACTGATCAGTGGTTCGTTGCGACCACCAAAGGCCAGCCAGCAGACGCACGTTTCCCGGGGCAATCCATCGCGGAGGTCGCGCTCGAGGCCGTCAACTCCGGGCAAATCCGTTTTCATCCGGAACACTGGACGACGACCTACCGCCATTGGCTCGAGAACATTCAAGACTGGTGCATCTCGCGCCAACTCTGGTGGGGGCATCAAATCCCCGCTTGGTACGACGACACAGGGCGGGTTTTTGTCGGACGCAACGAAGACGAGGCGCGAGCAAAAGCGACGTCGGCGGGCTACCCAGCGGACCGGCCACTGGTACGCGATCCGGATGTGCTCGACACGTGGTTCTCATCGGCCCTGGTACCGTTCTCATCCTTGGGATGGCCGCAAGACACACCGGAACTCAAGCGCTATTTGCCCAGTGCGGTTTTGGTGACAGGGTTTGACATCATCTTCTTCTGGGTCGCCCGGATGGTCATGATGACCAAGCACTTTACGGGCGAGGTGCCGTTTCGGGATGTTTATGTCAACGCCATCGTTCGCGATGCCGAAGGCCAGAAAATGTCCAAGTCCAAGGGCAACACCATCGACCCACTCGATCTGATCGATGGAATCGATCTGGAAACTCTGGTCGCAAAAAGTACGACTGGGCTACTCCGGGCCGACCACCGGGACAAAGTCGAACGCGCGTTGCGCAAGAACTACCCAGACGGCATCCCGGCCTTTGGTGCCGATGCCATGCGATTTACGTTCGCCTCGTTGGCCACCTTCGCGCGGACTCTGAATTTCGACCTGAATCGTTGCGAGGGGTACCGCAATTTCTGCAATAAGCTCTGGAACGCAACCCGTTTTGTACTCATGCAGTGTGAGGGTCAGGATTGCGGGTTTGAACCGCACGCGGCGGATCAATGTGCACCTGGAAACGCCGAGGCTTATCTCCAATTCTCGCCGGCCGACCGCTGGATCGTCTCTGTACTGCAACGCACGGAAGCTGAGGTTGAGCAGTCGCTCGCTGACTATCGCTTCGATAATGCGGCGCGGGCCATTTATGAATTCGTTTGGAACGAATACTGCGACTGGTACCTCGAACTGGCCAAAGTTCAGCTCCAGCAAGGCGCCCCAGCATCGGCCCGCGCCACGCGGCGAACGCTTGTGCGGGCACTCGAGACCGTGTTACGGCTGGCCCATCCGATCATGCCGTTCATTACCGAAGAATTGTGGCAAAAGCTTGCACCGCTGGCCCATCGTTATGGTGAACGCGGGGTTCAGACGCTCAGCGGGCCAGAGCTCGAGCTCGCAGTAGCCGAGCAGCGTTACTCGATCATGACCCAGGCTTACCCGATCTCTGACGTAGCCCGCATTGACGAGCATGCGGAAGCATGGGTTCGGGAGCTCAAGGCCATGATCGATGCCTGCCGGGCGCTGCGAGGTGAGATGGGCATTTCACCCCTGCAAAAAGTGCCATTGATCGTTGCAGATGCTTCTGACTCTGGCCGCGAGCGACTCGAGGCCTTTGCAGCCAGCCTGCGCGCACTGGCCCGGATCGAAACCGTCACCATCGTGAGTGAACTGCCGGCGGGGACCCGAGCGCCAGTTCAACTCGTCGGAAATGCGCGAATGATGCTTGAGGTTGAGATCGATCTGGCCGCCGAGCGCGAGCGCCTGGGCAAAGAAATCAATCGCCTGGTGGGTGAGATCGCCAAGGCCCAGGCAAAGCTGGATAACGCAGGCTTTGTCGCGCGGGCGCCAGTTGCCGTGGTCGATCAGGAAAAGCGTCGAGTCGCTGAATTTGGACTGGCATTAGAGCGGATGCGCGAGCAACTCGAGCAGTTGAACTAAGAACCCAAAGGCCGGCAAACCCAACCCCGGGCAAGGCAGCCCGAAACCAGCGGTACCAATTTTTACCAAGATAGAAGGAAAAGCCCCGCGACATCTGTTGACCCAACCGCGATGCTTGGAGCGTCATTTAAAGCTTCAAGGGGTTTCCGGATGTCGGGTCGAACGCTCATCGAATTGCATCCGCACGCAGGGATCGAATCGCATTTTTTTCGGATCACCGTTGACGGGCAGGAGCGTGCCAGTCACCTCAACGCTCAAGACGCTGAAAAGCAACTGGCGCGCATCACCGACCGTATGCGCAGCCGCGAAGGCCCATTAAGCGTCATTCGACATGTTTCGACGCAAGGCCCAACGCCCATCAGCACGCCCTGTAGCTGGGTGCCCCCGGAGTGCATGGCGCTCTTCGATGTCGAAATCCGCGAGTCTGCTTTGGCCGATGGGGGCTCGGACGACGGGGACGAAACGGACGCGGAGACCGAGGCAGAGGATTAGCAGGACGAGAGCGGCAGCAGGTTGCCAAGGCTCGCCCGCTGCTCATCGTGCGGACGCCTTAACGCCGTTTCAGCCAAAACGTCCAGACCTCGCCACTCTGGATCGAATGCTCCAGGGCATTGCCGGTCTGACGGGCGAAGGCTTCAAAGTCGCGCTTGCTGCCGGGGTCGGTCGCCATGACCTTGAGCACCTGCCCACTTTGGAGCTGACTGAGTGCCTTCTTGGTTCGCAAAATTGGGAGTGGGCAATTGAGGTGGCGCGCGTCGACTTCCAGGTCGCAGGGCCACTGGGTATCACCCACTTCCGAGGCCACCTCAGACACGCTGCGCCACCCAACCGGCCACCGACGCGAGCGCGTCGGGCAATCCGGCCGGGTTGGTCCCTCCGGCCATCGCCAGATCGGGCCGCCCGCCCCCTTTGCCGCCCACTTGCTGAGCCACAAAATTCACGAGCTCACCAGCCTTCACCCGATTGATTGCGTCGGCGGTGACTCCGGCGGCTAACTGCACCTTTCCGTCGCTGACCGCCGCGAGAACAATGGCAGAGCACCCAAGTCGGGTTTTTAGCTGATCAAGAGTCTCTCGCAACTGCCCGGCATCGGCGCCCTCCAGTTGCGCGGCAAGCACCTTGATGACGCCCGCCTGGCCGCTAATCTCGACGGCCTGAGCAGCTAGATCGCTGCCGGCACTGGCAGCCAGCTTGGACTTCAAGCGCCCGAGCTCTTTCTCAAGCGCCCGCGCATCGGATAGCGCCTGAACAATGCGGGCGCTGAGCTCATCGGGGGTTGACTTCAGTGCAGCCGCGGCCTCGAGCAAGCGGGTTTCGAGTGCCTGGACATGCGCCAGCGCGCCTGCGCCGGTTGTGGCCTCGATCCGCCGCACGCCCGCAGCAACGCCACTCTCGGACAGGATCTTAAAAAAGCCGATATCGCCAGTGTGTCCGACATGGGTACCGCCGCATAACTCGGTCGAAAATTGATCCATCCCCAGCACCCGCACCTCGGCTGAATACTTCTCACCGAACAGGGCCATCGCACCGGCAGCCACCGCATCATCGAAGGCCATCAAACGCACGCTCACGGGGACATTGGTCCGGATTGCGTGATTGACCCAAGTCTCGATCCGTCGCACCTCTTCTTGCGTCAATGCAGAATGATGTGAGAAGTCAAAACGGGTCCTCTGGTCATCAACCAGCGAGCCTTTCTGGGAGACATGTGTACCGAGGATTTCGCGAAGTGCCGCATGCAGCAAATGGGTTGCCGAGTGGTTATTGCGGATCGCTTCGCGTCGTTGAACGTCGACCCGGGCAATCACGGAGTCGCCGACCGAGAGCCGCCCCTGCTTTAGGTGTCCGTGATGACCCGGTACATCGGCACGCAGCTTTTGGGTGTCTTCAACAACAAATTCAAACGCGCCTGGCGTGAGCGACACGAGGACGCCGTGGTCGCCAACCTGGCCGCCGCTCTCGGCATAAAAAGGACTCGAATCAAGAACGATCACCGCATCGACCCGCTCGCTACGAGCGCCTTGACCGACCTCGATCGAGGAGACCTCGGTCGCGCCAACAAACAAAGCTCGCACGGTCGAAACCTGCTCAAGGCGCTCGTAACCGACAAATTCGGTCTGCTGGCCTTCAAAGGTCAAAGTCGTGCCCGCGCGGAATTTTCCGGCCGCCCGAGCCTGCTCTCGTTGACGGGTCATCGCCAGTTCGAACCCCGCTTCATCGACGACGACGCCACGCTCGCGGCAGACGTCAGCGGTCAAATCGAGCGGAAATCCATAGGTGTCGTAGAGCTTGAAGGCGGTGTCACCGTCAAGCGTCTTCGACCCACTCTGCAGCGCGGCTTCGAGAATGGTCAGACCATGGGTCAGGGTCTCTGCAAAGCGCTCTTCCTCTTGCCGCAAGACCGCCTTGACGGTTTCGCGTGCTGATCGAAGCTCTGGGTAAGCCTCGCCCATTTCCTGATCGAGTGCATCGACCAGCGGATGAAAAAACAAGCCCTGCGCGCCCAACTGATGGCCGTGGCGCATGGCGCGTCGAGCAATCCGGCGCAGCACATAGCCGCGCCCTTCGTTGCCGGGGATCACGCCGTCAACGACCAGGAACGCACAGGCGCGGATATGATCCGCGATCACCCGCAGGCTCGGCGATGCCAGATCGGCGGTCCCAGTGGCCTGCCCCGCAGCTGCGATCAGGGCCTGGAAAAGATCGATTTCGTAATTGGAATGAACATGCTGAAGAACCGCCGCAAGGCGTTCCAGACCCATTCCGGTATCGACGCAAGGTCTGGGCAACGGCGTCAGCGTGCCCGCTGCGTCCCGCTCGTACTGCATGAATACAAGGTTCCAGATCTCGATATAACGATCACCATCTTCATCCGGTGACCCCGGCGGCCCCCCCGCCACCTCGGGACCATGATCGAAAAAGATCTCGGTACACGGACCGCACGGGCCAGTCTCAGCCATCTGCCAGAAGTTATCGGACGCATAACGGGCGCCCTTGTTGTCGCCGATACGAACGATGCGCTCAGGCGGCACCCCGATCATCTTCTCCCAAAGCGAATAGGCCTCGTCGTCCTCGGCGTAGACCGTGACCCAGAGTTTTTCGACTGGCAAACGATAAACCTGAGTCAAAAGCTCCCACGCAAACTGGATTGCGTCGCGCTTGAAGTA
>CAIPGD010000169.1 GCA_903864485.1 uncultured bacterium
CCAGACAATCACGACGAGAAATAGCCGGTACAGGTTCGAGGATCTTCATCTAGAACGCCTCGATGGACTTTGCTTGGGTTTTCAAACTCAGAAGATAGGCGATGACGTCCTCAATCTGCTGCGCATTCAAAAGAGTCTGGCCCGCAAAAGAACCTGCCACACGAGCAAGCCTATCGGTACTGAAATAAGGCGGCATGATCGTGTCTGGATTTAGTCTGCGAGCGTCCACGATGCGCGCACGAAGTTCACCCCCCGAAAGGCGTTGCGCGATTCCGTTCAGTTCGGGGGCAAGATTTCCCTGAAACCGTTCTTCAGGAAACGGCCCGGAATGGCAGAGCAAACAAAGCCCTGATTGGCGGCTGGCCACAATCGCCCTGCCCCGAACCGCGTCACCCGGCAGACCGGTCAGCGGCATGGTCATCTCCACAACCTGCCCCCCAGCCTGATCCGCGTGCACCAAGAATGGCCAGGTCAGCGCCGCCCAGCAGAGTACGGCGACTGATCCAGGCTTCAATCAGACCTCAAACAAGCGTGATTCCGTGCTTTTTCAAAGGCACTGTCCGGTACCGCTTGCCAGTAGCACGGTACAGCGCGTTCAGCACGGCAGGCGCTGCGACGCAGATCGTCGGTTCGCCGATGCCGCCCCACTCAGGGCCGCCGCCCTGAAGGATGATCGTCTCAACTTTTGGCATTTGAGCCAGGCGAATCGAGTTGTACGTATCAAAATTCTTTTGTTCGATACGACCTGCTTTGACCGTACATTCCTGCTCAAAAAGAGCGGACAAACCGTACACAAAAGAACCCGAAACCTGGCGCTCGATCTGGGCTGGATTGACGGCATAACCGGGGTCAGTCGCCGCAACCATCCGGTGAATTTTGACCTTGTTGCCATCCTTCACCGACAGCTCGCACGCGGCGGCCACGAAACTTCCGTAGGCCTTCATCTGCGCGATACCGCGGAACACGCCGGCAGGTGCGGGCTTAGTCCATCCAATGGCCTCAGCCGCGGCATTGAGCGCTGCGAGATTACGGGGGTGGTTGCCGAGAAACTGGCGGCGGAATTCAACGGCATCGGTCCCAGCGGTCTCGGCCAATTCGTCCATGAAGCATTCGAAAAAGATCGCGTTCTGATTGACGTTCACGCCGCGCCAAAATCCGGGAGGGATTGGCTGATTCCGCATGGCGTGATCGACCATCAGGTTCGGGATCGTGTAACCAAATGCGTGTTCGCCCGAATCGGCGACGCCCTGAAACACCGCTGGGTCACGACCCTTCTGCTGCTCAACGATTGCCGGGCGGACGACTGCAAGAATCGACTGCCCAGACAAACGCATGTGGATACCCGTGAGCTTCTTGCTCGCATCAAAGGTACCCGTCATTTTGCAGGCCATGATCGGGTGATAGCGCCCCTGGGTCATGTCTTCTTCGCGGGTCCAGATCAACTTGATGTGGGTCCCTGGAATCTGCTTAGCGATCAGAACGGCCTGACGGGTGTAGTCCTGGAACGCGCCCCGACGACCAAAACCACCGCCCAAATTGATCTTGTGGACGTCGCACTTTTCGGCCGGAAGGCCAGCGGCCGCAATCGTTGCCGCGAGCGACGATTCACCATCCTGGGTTGGGACCCAGACATCACAACGATCGGGCGTCCAACGCGCAGTCGCGTTCATCGGCTCCATCGTGGCGTGGTTCTGATAGGGATAAAAGAACTGACTCTCAAGCTTGGAAGTAGCGGCGGTCATGGCAGCCGCCATGTTGCCGTTCTCGTTACCGACAAAAGCCTGTTGCGCGCTGAGGCCTTCCTGCAGATTTTGCGCGATCGACTCACTGGAAACCTTGGCGTTCGGGCCCTCGTCCCATTCAATCGTAACCGCCTCGATGCCCGTCTTAGCCTGCCAAAACGTATCCGCCACGACGGCTACTGCCGTCTCGCCGACCGCGATGACGTGCTTGACGCCTTTCATCTTGAGCGCTTTTGCCCCGTCGAACGACTTGAGTTTCCCACCAAAGACCGGGCACTCCCGGATGGTCGCATTCAACATGCCGGGGAACGTGAGGTCGATCCCATAGACCCGCGAGCCATTGACTTTGTCGCGGGTGTCTAGACGACGGATGCGCTTCCCGATCACCTTCCAGACTTTAGGATCTTTCAGAACGATCTCGGTCGGCACGGGCAGCTTGGAGGCCGCTTCCGCGATCGCGCCAAAACTCACCGTGCGCCCGGTCACTCCGTGGGTGATCACGCTGTTCGCAGCGGTACATTGGTCGGCCGAAACACCCCAGGCATTCGCAGCGGCCTGAACCAACATCATGCGCGCGGCAGCACCGCCCTTGCGCACATACTCATGCGATTCACGGATGCCGCGGCTGCCGCCGGTCGAGTAACTGCCCCAAACCCGCTTGCGCCGTAGGCTTTCACCCGGGGTTGGATATTCGGTGGTGACTTTGGACCAGTCGCATTCGAGTTCTTCGGCCACCAACTGGGCCAAACCGGTCAACGTGCCCTGCCCCATCTCGGAACGAACCACCCGGACCACCACGGTGTTATCCGGACGGATGACGACCCAGGCACCGATTTCGGGTGCAGCCTCGGCCGCAGCAAGCTCGGTCGAGACCAACAAAGGGATACCCAGTGCGAGGCCACTACCAACCGCAGCCGAGCCGGCGATAAATTGACGACGAGTCACCATGGGAAGACGTGCATTCATGTCAGCGACTCCTTTAAGCCTTGGCGGCCATGTGAATGGCAGCGCGGACTTCCTGAAAAGTCCCGCACCGGCAAATGTTGGTCACGGCAGCGTCAATATCGGCATCCGTTGGCTTTGGTTTCTTCCGCAACAACGCAGTCGTGGCCATGATCATGCCGCTCTGGCAGTACCCACACTGAGGCACTTCGTTCTCGACCCACGCCTTCTGAATTTTGCTGAGTTCGCCCTTCTGTTCAAGGCTCTCGATCGTTTCGACCTTCTGCTTGCCCACGGCACTGACCGGGTAAACGCATGAGCGCACCGCCTCGCCGTTGACCAAAACCGTGCAGGCACCGCACTGGGCAATGCCACAACCAAACTTGGTTCCTGTCATGCCGAGTTGCTCGCGGATCACCCACAACAAGGGGGTGGTCGGGTCGGCATCGACACTTTGCTTTTTACCGTTAACAGTGAGTTGAATCATTCAAAAACTCCGGAGATTCGAAAAGTAGTGGGCCAGGTCACGCAATTGTTCGTCGCTCATTCCACGCAGCGTCGACGACATGATGCTGTCACGACCCACGGCCTTGCCGTCGCGCATCAAGACCATCGTTTGCTGCAGGTATTCCTCGTGTTGTCCGGCAAGTCGAGGCACCTGGCTCTGCCCGACATAGGTCGGCAGATGACACGTCCCGCACAACGCTTGCTTGGCCATCGTCGCGCCGGCCGCGATCCGAGCGCTCGATGGCGGTGTTGCCGGAGACTGCGCAGTGGGCCCAGTCGGTCCATTGAGTTTCAGCTCGGCATACCAGGTCGCCAATGACGTCAGATCGGCATCACTCAACTTGTCGAGCATGCCGGTCATCGCAGGTACTTCGCGCAAGCCCTCACGAATCATCACCAACTGGTTTTCAATAAAGACCTTCGGTTGACCGGCAAGTGACGGGATCGCGGGGATACTGGAGACGCCCTGAGCGCCGTGGCAGGCCGCGCACAAGGGTTTGACTTGCTCAGCACCCGCGGTAGAACCCGCAGTGGCCCCCGCGGCAGCACCCGCCCAACTCGGCTGGGCGAGGCAAATCGCCAGCACCAGCCAAACGGGCGCCCGATACATGGTCATTTAGGGCTTGGCGTAGCTGACGCGATAGATCGCCCCAACCTGCTCGTCAGAAATCAGGAGTGCGCCGTCTTTCATCTGATGGAAGAAAGTCGGGCGACCCACGAATTCCTGCGTCGCCGAATCAAGGAAACCGGTCATGAAAGGCTCAATCTTGGCGCCATGACCATCGGCCGCCGCACGGACCGTCACCACATCGAAGCCAGACTTGACCGTGCGGTTCCAGGAACCTTTACGCGCAACGAAAGCAACGTTCTTGTACTCCGCGGGGAACATCGAGCCGGTATAGAACTGAACGCCCATGACGGCCGCGTGAGGTCCCATCAGCGCGACTGGTTTCTCAACGCCCATGCATGCGTTGTCCTTTTTGACATCGGGGTCGGCGATGTTGCCCTGGTGGCAATGGGGGAATCCAAAGTTAAGGCCAACCTTGGTCATCCGGTTGAGCGTGTCGTTTGGCGTGTCGTCGCCCAGCCAGTCGCGTCCGTGGTTCGAGAACCAAAGTTCTTTGGTCACTGGATGCCAGTCAAGTCCGTGCGAATTACGGACCCCGGTCGCGACGACTTCCATGCCGGAACCGTCCGGGTTGTAACGGCGAATGGTCGCAAAATCTGAGGCCTTGACATCACAGATGTTGCAAGGCGCACCCACCGGCATGTACAGCTTGCCATCAGGGCCAAAGCGCAAGTACTTCCAATTGTGATGAACATGTTCCGCGGGCAACTGAAAGGCTGCGGTGACATCGACAGGAGCCGTATCAGGTTTAGAAGCGATCCCATCGAAGCGAAGGATTTTTTCAACAGATGCCACAAAGAGCGTGCCGTCCTTGTAGGCGACTCCTGAAGGCTGGTTGAGCTTGTCAATCACAACCCGGCTGGTGCGCTCATTGCCCTTGTCGGTCACCTCGTAGACGCGACCAATGCCGCGCGTGCCAACGTAATATTTTCCGTTTTCGCCCTCGGCAATTTCTCGGCTCCCGGGGATGCCAGTTGCCCAGAGTTCGACCTTGAAGCCCGCTGGAACCTTAAATTTACCCACGGGGATGTCGGACGCCGGGGTCACGGTCAGCTTGCCAGCGAGGGGCGCCAGGGTTGAATTGGCCTGCTCAGGCGTCATGCCCTGCTTCCAGGCCTGGGCCATGGCAGTGCTTGAGATCAGAATCGAACCGACCAGGGCGAGTACGCGTGCTGGAACTGTTGGAGCGCGATGGAACATGCAAAATTCCTAAGGAGTATGAAGTGGATGGAATTTAAGTAGGCGTATTGTCCCGTCTGGACGACGAGGCACGAGATAGGGGTTTACCCCAAATTGTCATGATGTCGCAGGGGCAGCGACACATCTCCGTTTCAACGCATTGGTTCATCAAATGGAATGGTTATCAGATCCGCAACTCTGGGTGTCGTTTCTCACACTCACCGCTCTTGAGATCGTCCTCGGGATCGACAACCTCGTTTTCATTGCGATCCTCTCGGATCGCTTACCGATCGAGCAACGCCCGAGTGCGCGTCGAGTGGGGCTGGCCCTCGCCCTGATCACCCGGCTGCTTTTGCTCTCAATGCTGTTTGTCATCAGCCAATTGACTGCGCCGATCGTAACTCTCTTCGGCCAAGGCTTCTCCTGGCGGGACTTGATTCTTCTAGGCGGAGGATTGTTTCTGATTTACAAGGCGACTGCCGAAATCCACGAAATGACTGCGGGTC
>CAIPGD010000170.1 GCA_903864485.1 uncultured bacterium
ATGCTCGCGGCGTTTCTCGGTGATCATGCCCTTGATCGGGCCGCGATACAGAAGGTCAGCGCCGTTGATGATCATTGGTCCAACGCCTTCCCGATCAGCCAAAGGCCGACCAGCAACATGATTGCGTGTATCATTGGTCCAGCGCCTCCTGCGCCCAATTCTTTTCAAACTCGGCATGAACGTCCAAGACTTGCTGGGCGATCCCGCAGATGCGCTTAACAGTAGCGTTGCTGGTAGGTTTCTGCTGCGCCGCAATCTGGCGCATATTGTCGAGGTACCATCTGTTATCCCTCCGCGCATTGTCGCGCTCTTCAGCGATCTCATAAATGCGTTTCTGTTTTTGGTCTGCAAGCGCGTCAGCGGTTACCCAATCAGCCAAGCGCATATCAAGAACAACGTCCTTGATTGCGATCTCTTCACGCAGCCGCTTGATTTCTTTCCACGGGTTCCAGATCATCATTCACTCCTAAAAAATATTTCTGATGCTCCTCGACATACCATAGCGGCAATATCGTCATCAGGTCGCCACGGTTTGGACGGCCATACAGGCCAAACTCTCCACGAAAATACTGCCGACACCGTGCGCGAAGATCGCATATTATGTCTGTGGGGTCAATAAGGTGGAAACCCTTGGGTGAACTCAAAGCGATAAGCCTGTCTACCCCATTGGGAATTCCCCATCCCGCTTGGGGCGTCGGCCTGTTCACGGTGCGGAGTTCCCACCACATCGTGTAGTCGATTGGCCCGCCACGATGCAGGCGCTTCGGGGCTTTGACATCAACCCTGCCGAACTCGGCATCGAGGTAATCCCAGTGTTCGTTCATGTTCTCGTCTGCGGTGGCCCGCCTGACGATCAGGTCGCCGCGAAGTTCACAGAACTTGATCTCCGCGCCGACCCCGAAGATCACTTGGTCACACTGTGGCCGCAGCTTGGGCATTTATGGCATGGGATCACCTTGCCCGTCCCGCCAGCCGAGAACGTACTGGAATGCGTCTCGCCCTCAAAGTCTGGCATCCCCCCGACATAGGTCTGGGCAGTTGCGATGCCCAGAACCATTTCAGTTTTGCACTTGCGGCAGATCACTCCATATCCTCCAAGTGCGCCGTCGAGACGCCGTTGCAGATGTCGATGCGTAGAACTGCGATGCGACTGGGGCTGGCCGTCAGGTCGGCAAAATGGCGTGAGCGGGTCTGGCCGTGCTGCGGTTCAATGTTCCGATACCACGACACCACGACAGGCGCGGGCTTGCCACGATAGACTGCCACTGATGCCCATTCTGGTGAATCACATAAGTTCCATCCATTTGGCCACCTACCAAAGTATTCCCACCCATGTGGCCATGCTTTTAGCGCCGCCCGTTCATCTTCGGTCAGCAGATCAAACGGGATACGGTTCGTTGTCGGATCAAAGGTCATTCGTCCCCCCAATCCATTGTCATCTCAATGATCATGGCCAGAGGCCAGAAAAGGACAGACGCCACGGCCAGCCACCATGCCAATTCGTGGCTGCACCAAGGCCTTTCCTCCACCCCCTCAACTATAAGATCAAAGTCCATCATCAGCCAAAAGACTGGCACGATGTATGTCATCGCCCACAGAACGGTCCAGATATTCATGTCAGTCACCATCAACTCCCGCTGTCATCAGTTCGATCTCGTCAATCACGTCAAATTCACACGCATCTTCAGCGGCAATTTCTGCGTTATATAGATCAATCGCCATCACCTTCACGGTCTTGGTTTCAGGCTCAGGATCATAACGACCCGTGATCC
>CAIPGD010000171.1 GCA_903864485.1 uncultured bacterium
ACCGGCGGAAAGACCTTCATCACCAATGGTGACGTTGCCGATCTCTATCTGCTCTTTGGGAAGTGGGACGGCATCGTTGGTGCGAAGGAATCCATCTCTGTATTGATTCTCGAAAAAGGGACACCAGGCCTCTCGGTTGTTCGACTTGAGGACAAAATGGGCACCCGCGCTTCGAGCACAGCAACGCTTGCGTTCGATCAATGCCGGGTACCGCGGGACCATCTCATCGGCGAGCCGGGGGATGGCCTGAAAATCCTGTTCGCATCCTTGAATAAGTCCCGCCCGAGCGTGGCTGCCCATGCACTCGGAATTGCCCGCGCCGCGTTCGAGGATGCAATTGCTTACATCAACGATCGGCGGCAGTCGGGTCGACGGATCCTCGAATTCCAGGGCATTCAGTTCATGGTGGCTGATCTGGCGGCCGATCTCGCCTTGGTTGAATCCTGGCTCTGGCAAATCGGCGAGCGGGTTGAGGCGGGTGAAACCGACTTTGGCATCGAAGCGTCGATTCTGAAATTGCGTGCCTCCGATCTGGCAATGCGCGCCAGTACGGATGCGGTACAGCTCCTTGGCGGTTATGGCTACTGCAAGGATTACCGGGTCGAGCGGCTCATGCGCGACGCCAAAATCACCCAGATTTGGGAAGGTACCAATCAGGTTCACCGGCAACTGATTGGACGTAGTTTTCTGACAAAACAACAGCAGCCATAAGTCGGCTATCCAAAAGCTTCAGGGGACAACTTTGAGTCAAATTAGAACGATTGGGGTAGCTGGGTGCGGAACGATGGGGGCGGGGATCGCGATCGTCGCAGCCCGTGCGGGCTTTCGCACGAGGGTGTTCGATGTCCGCGACGACGCGTTGGCTCGAGCGCGGGAACAGACCGAGGGGTTTCTGCGCAAATCGGTCGAACGCGGCAAGCTGGCCGCCGACGCGTTACCCCAAATCATGGCGCAATGGTCTGGTACGACCCAGCTGGCAGATTTGGCGGATTGTGATCTCGTGATCGAGGCGGTTTTCGAGAGCCTCGACGTCAAACACGAATTGTTTAGTCAACTGAATACGATTTGCCCGGAACATACGATCTTTGCGAGCAACACCTCAACGATTTCGATCACCGAGATTGCCGGGGGGTCTGGACGGGCTGATCGTTTTGTTGGCATGCACTTTTGCTTGCCTGCGCAACTCATGAAACTGGTTGAAATGTCGCCGGGGCTGAACACCAGCGAATCCACCTTTCAGCAGGCTTGGGCCGTGTGTGAAGCGCTCGGGCAAAAGCCTGTGAAAACGCAGGATAGTCCCGGATTTATCCTGAATTATTTTCTGATCCCTTTCAACAACGATGCCATTCGCTTGGTCGAGCAGGGCGTCGCCGAGGCGGCTGATATTGATCTGGCGATCAAGACGGCGATGGGGTATCCAATGGGGCCGCTCGAGCTGCTGGATCTGGTGGGAATGGATACCCAGAAACTGCTTTGCGAGGCGATGCATGGGGTCACGCACGAGCCGCGGGCCGCATGCCCCCCTTTGGTCCGACGCATGATCGCGGCAGGGCACCTCGGTAAAAAGACCGGGCGTGGGTTCCATGTCTATGCCGATCGCAAGATTTTCGGAGCCTGACCCCATGACAAGTTATCGAATCATTCAGTCCGGACCGAGCGCTTCATTCCCAGACCCTCATCCGCTCATTGCGCGGGCCGACCGCCAAGGCGATGCCTGGATCGTTGTTGGTCTTGGAGCCGGCTACGCCTATCGTGCCCATCAGGCGACTACCCGTTCGGCGCCCTTTGTGGCGATCGAACTGGGCACGGAGTGCCTCGGCGTTCACACCAGTGAATCCAGTGGCTCCGAGGGCAGTAACGTGGTGGGCTTCGCCCGCTTTCGACTCGGGAAGGGCGATCCAACGGCTTTGGTTGAGGTTGTTCGTCAACCTGGCACTAGCCCTGCGGCGCTTGAGGCGGCCCGCCAGGTGTTTGAGTCCGTAGGGCTCAAAGTCGCCGTCTGTGGTGATTTTCCGGGACGGATCGTCAACCGGCTGATTCGACCCTATTTCAACGACACCTTGCGCCGTCTGGACGAAGGACTGGCGAGTGCAGCCGATCTGGACAAGACCCTTTGCCTTGGATTGGGCTATCCCGAGGGTCCGATCACACTGCTCGAGCGAACCGGGTTGGCTGAACATCATGATGTTTCGGAAGCCTTGCATGTGGCGCTCGGCCAAGAACAGTACTTGCCAGCCCGCCGCGCGCAAGTCGCCAAACAGCGGACCGAACGCTGATGAATAGTCCGCAAGATCGTTCGCAAGATGGCCGGCAAAGTCACCCCTTGAGTCGCCCTCTGAGCGGTATTCGCGTCCTCGACTTCAGCACGCTTTTACCCGGTCCAATGTGCACGCTGTTGCTTGCTGAGGCTGGGGCGGAGATCATCAAGATCGAGCGTCCGGGTCAGGGTGATGAGATGCGAACCTATGCACCCAGCTTTGGATCGGACAGCGTTAATTTTGGATTATTGAATCGTTCTAAGCGATCGATAGTTCTGGATTTAAAACAGGCTTCGGGGCGTGAGCAGGCGATCGAACTGGTGCGTGATGCCGATGTCCTCGTCGAGCAGTTTCGAGCAGGGGTGATGCAGCGCCTGGGTCTGGGGTACGAGACCCTAAGCGCGATCCGTCCGGGGCTGATTTATTGTTCGATTTCGGGGTTTGGGCAGGATGGTCCGCTTGCCCAGGTGGCTGCCCATGATCTGAACTATCTCGCCGAGTCTGGGATGCTGAGCCTGACCGCAGGGCATGACGGAGCCCCGGGATTACCGCCGGCGCTCATCGCAGATCTTGCGGGTGGGGCTTATCCGGCGATGATGAATATTCTGTTGGCCTTGCGTCAGCGGGATTCGACAGGCCATGGTTGTCACCTCGATATCGCGATGGCCGACCATTTGTTCCCGCTCATGTACTGGGGCCTGGGCAATGGGTTTTCGTCTGGGCACTGGCCGACGCCGGGGTCTGACCTTGTCACTGGGGCGAGCCCGCGTTACCAGGTTTACCGAACGCTCGACGGCCAATACCTCGCGTGCGCACCACTCGAGCAAAAATTCTGGATCCAATTTCTCGACTGTATTGGCGCTCCTGAACTTCACGACGATGCGACCGACCCAGAGGCCACCCTGAAGGCGATCGCCGCGATCATCGCGAATCGCGCCCAGGCTGACTGGTTAATTCAATTTGAGGGGCGGGACGTTTGTGTCGCGCCCGTACGATCGCTCGAAGAGGCCGTGAAGCACCCACATTTTCAGCACCGAGGACTGTTTTCAGCGAAACTCGATGACGGGTCGGGTCGGCAGATTCCAGCGCTTCCGGTCCCAATCGACCGGCAGTTCCGGGGTGACGTCTTAACGCAAGGCTATCCGAGCCTCGGTGAGGGTCAAAATCTGCTTGAATCGTCATGAAGGCGGTCATGATCCGGTCCTTTGGTCCGATCAGTGCTCTTGGTTCAAATGATTCGCCAAGCTTGCATCAAGTAGAAGCCTGTAATGACCTCAGCCCGGGCCCCGGCGAGGTGCTGATCGATGTGCATGCGGCAGCGGTCAACTACCCTGACCTGCTGGTGATCAGCGGTCGGTATCAGATCTTGCCGCCGCTACCCTTTACACCGGGCAAGGATGCAGCTGGAGTAGTGCGTGCGATCGGGCCGGCAATTCAGGACGCAAACCCACCCGCGAACTCATCGCCGACCTCATCACCGACCTCATCACCGACCTCATCACCGACCTTGTCCGTTAATCCACGATCACCATCATTGCAGGTCGGGGATCGGGTTGTTGTTCAGCTTGAACACGGCGGTTATGCCAGTCAGGTTTGTGCGCCATCCGACTGGGTGCATCCGATTCCTGATGACATGACTTTTGTCGATGCGGCGGCGATGGGTCTTGTGTACCAAACAGCGTATTTTGCGCTGGTCGATCGTGGGCAGTTCCGTCGCAGTGAAACGGTGCTGATCACGGGCGCAGCTGGCGGCGTCGGACTGGCAGCCGTCCAGATCGCAAAAGGATTGGGCGCGCGCGTGTTGGCCGCTGTCAACACGCCGCTGCAGGCGGACCTGGTTCGACAACACGGTGCCGACGCGGTGATCGATCTTGCTCAACCCGATCTTCGCGAAAGCGTACGCAAACAGGTTTATTCGGCCAATGCGGGGCAGGGTGTGGACGTGGTCCTCGATACACTCGGCGGCGATGTGTTTGATGGTGCGCTGCGCGCGCTCGCCTGGTGTGGCCGAATGGTGGTCATCGGGTTTGCCGCAGGGCGGATCCCCGAGATCAAAGCGAACTATCTGCTGGTCAAGAACATAACGGCTAGCGGTTTGCAGTGGAGCGATTACCGGGAGCGAACCCCCAACCGGGTTGCTGAGGTGCAACAAGAACTCACACAACTCTACACGCGGGGCGTGATCCGACCACACGTCATGCAAGTGTTTCCGCTGGAGCAGTTTGAGCAGGCCCTTGGCTTGGTGGCGACCGGACAGGCGGTGGGTAAAGTGGTGTTGACGATGGGGCAGTCATGACCAGACGGGTGGCTCTAATTACGGGCGCGACCGGTGTGGTTGGGCGAAATCTATTGGCCCATCTTTTGCAAGCTGAGGGTTGGGAGATCATCGCCGTGTCGCGTCGCCCGCCTGCCGTGCCGGGTGATTATGTCCATCTGGCGATCGATTTACTCGATGCTGCAGATTGTGCAAAGCAGGCGCATCAATTGTCTGCGGTGACGCACGTGTTTCATGCGGCCTATGTCGAACGGCCTGATCCAGCGGCGTGGGTTCATGACAACACCGCCATGCTCAGCCATCTGATTGAGGC
>CAIPGD010000172.1 GCA_903864485.1 uncultured bacterium
ATACCAAACTGACCAAATAATCGTAGCATTATAGGATGTCCTGTTGTAGAGGATGGTCATGGCACGAAGACCTATACAATTGTGGCGGCCCGAACTGGCTGCCGAGATTGCCGAGCGTTACCGCAAGGCCAAGACAGGCTGGCAGAAGACGCGCTTGTTATGCGCGAAGCTCGCCAGCGAAGGACAGCATCAATCTGCCCAGATCGCCGCGTTATGTGGTTGCGGCACTTCCCGCGTGTTCGACTGGCTCAAGATGTTGCGTGAGGGCGGCATCGAAGGCCTGCTCCAGCGCGACAAGCCAGGACCACGCGCGGGCGACTTCCATCTGCTCAAGGGCAAGCCGCGCATCAAAAAGCAACTGCAACAAGGCTTGCGGGAAGGACGCTGGAAGACCTCGCCCCAGTTGAGCCGATGGCTCAAAGAGAAGCACGGTCTGGAAGTCAAAACCAACACGGCGCTCAGTTGGTTAAAAAAAATCGGCGGGGTGTTGCGGGTGCCACGGCCCCGGCATCCCAAGAGAGGCAGCGACGTGGAGATGGCGCAGTTCAAAGAGAGCCTGGGGCAGAAGCTTGAGGCACTGCAACTGCCGCAGGGCACCCAAGTGAAGGTATGGGTCATGGACGAGGCCCGCTTTGGCCTGCACACCGACCTACGCCGCGTCTGGGTGCCCAAAGGCTCGTGCCCGGTGGTGGAGCGACAGACCAAGTATGAGTGGGACTACCTTTACGGTTCGTTGGAGGTAACCGCGGGGCAGGCTCACTTTGCCCATCTGCCAACGGTGAACCTCGGCTGTGATGCGCTTTATCTCGAAGCACTCGCCGCCAGCGACCCTGACGCCGTGCATGTGGTCATCCGCGACAACGCCGGCTTTCATTTGCGCGACGGCGACGCGCGACTGCCAGCCCGTGTGCGCATCGTGCCGTTGCCGCCCTACAGTCCGGAACTCAATCCCTGCGAACAGGCCTGGGACGTGATCAAGGATGAAGTATCCAATCATTGCTACCGAAGCATCAACAAACTGCGCGACGCACTGCTGCCGAGCTTGCGACGCTTCTGGGACGATGCAGACGCCGTGCTGAGATTGGTTGGCCGCCCCTGGCTGCGGGATCAAGCAAACGTTTCGTATCCGGGCTAAACTCCGATTAAATAGTCAGGATGGTATCAGGTGTGTTGAAAAAGAACTTCTCGTCGAGACTGTCCGAGAACTCCTGGGACGGTGAGAGGCCTTCAATTTGGAAGCGGATCTTGCCTCGTGGACCATGCTCACTGGGAGACATTTGGAGGTCGTGCCAGACGACCACCGCCGTGGCTAGCTCCCAGAAATAGGTTCGTAGCTGGTTCCAGAAACCTTCCGACGTCGGTAGATAAAGAAATGCCAGCAAGCCAGTCAGCACAGCGTTGATTTTGTGAACCATATCGCAACGAATGATTTTGGGTGATCTAAGCCGATCCATCTCCTCTAGCCTAGGAAAAAGCGAACGATGGCGCGCTGTGCCATATCGCTGGCCTTCTGAGGGGACGGGTCGCTAGGCGCTTGCTGGAAAATCTCCTGTCATTTGCACAAATCTCGCTACTCTCCCGCCTCCTCCCCAATCTTTTCCAACGACTTATGCCCAAGAAAACCATTCGTGACCTCGACCTTGCCGGAAAACGCGTCTTTGTGCGTGTAGATTTCAATGTGCCTCTCGACGAGAAAGACGGCCAGATGGTCATCACGGACGCGACCCGCATTCAAGAGACGCTGCCGACCATCAAGTTCCTGATCGAAAAGGGCGCGCGCATCATCCTTGCCAGCCATCTGGGCCGTCCGAAGGGGCAGCGCGATCCCAAGCAATCGCTGGCCCCCGTGGCTCCGGCGTTGTCCGAGCTGATCGGCAAGCCGGTCGCCTTTGCTGATGATTGCGTGGGCGAAGACGCCAAGGCGAAGGCGCTGGCCCTGGGCAATGGCGATGTGCTGCTGCTGGAGAACACCCGCTTCCACGCTGGTGAGGAAAAGAATGACGCCACGCTGGCCAAGGGCATGGCGGATCTGGCCGAGATCTTCGTGAACGATGCCTTCGGTTCCGCGCACCGCGCGCACAGCTCCACGGCTGGCATTGCTGATTATCTCCCTGCGGTTTCTGGCCTGCTGATGGAGAAGGAATTGACCTGGTTGCACGACGAACTGGAAACCCCTGAGCGTCCCTTCGTGGTGATCCTCGGCGGTGCAAAGGTGAACGACAAGATCGGCGTCATCAACCGCCTGCTCGAAAAGGCCGAC
>CAIPGD010000173.1 GCA_903864485.1 uncultured bacterium
AGGCCTTATCGACCATAGGGGTCCAGGGCATCACGGTTACCGAAGTCAAGGGATTTGGGCGACAAAAAGGGCATACCGAGCTGTATCGCGGCGCTGAGTACGTGGTGGACTTCTTACCCAAAGTCAAGCTTGAGGCGGCAGTCTCCGAAGAGTTGGTTGAGCGCGTGATCGAGGCGATCGAAGCATCCGCTCGGACTGGAAAAATCGGCGACGGAAAGATTTTTGTCTTCGATCTAGAGCAGGTCGTGCGAATCCGCACCGGCGAGACCGGTCAAGACGCGCTCTGATCTTTCATTTGACCTCATTCCTTGAACAAAAAACGAGAGGACTCCAACTCATGAAACGCACCTTTTCGACGCTGCTGCTGGCTGCGGTCCTGGGCCTGGGGGCGTGGTTGCCCGCAGTCGCGCAGGACAAGGCGGCTCCAACTGTAGCCACCACGGCCCCAGGAACTGCCGCGGTGATAGCCCAGGCTGACGATACGAAATCGGCTGAGGCTAAACCGGCCGCGGCTCCCGACGCGGCGATGGCCAAGGCTGAAGCAGCCCCTGAGGCCCCCGCTGTCGATGCCGCCGCTGCGCCCCCGGTGCCCAACAAAGGCGATACCGCCTGGATGATTGTCGCGACGGTTTTGGTGATCCTCATGACGATCCCCGGGCTAGCGCTCTTTTACGGTGGCTTGGTGCGAGCCAAGAATATGTTGTCGATCTTGATGCAGACCATGATGATCTTTTCGGTCGTCACGGTCCTCTGGGTCATTTATGGATACCCGCTCGCCTTTGGGGGCGACGGGATGTTCTACGGCACCCTCGACAAATTGTTTCTGAAGGGCGTCACTCCCGACTCGGTGGCGGCGACTTTCAGCAAGGGCGTCTACATCCCGGAACTGATTTTTGTTGCCTTCCAGTGCACCTTTGCGGCCATTACCCCGATCCTGATCGTTGGCGCCTTTGCCGAGCGCATCAAGTTCTCGGCCGCGCTGCTGTTCTGCGTCCTCTGGTTCACGTTCTCTTATTTGCCGATTGCGCACATGGTTTGGTACTGGGCGGGCCCAGACGCGATCACCGACGCCGCTTCGCTTGAGGCCGTGACGGCGAACGCGGGCTTTCTGTGGGCGAAGGGCGCGCTCGACTTTGCGGGTGGAACGGTGGTGCACATCAACGCCGGGATCGCCGGTCTGGTGGGTGCCTTCATGATCGGCAAGCGGCTGGGCTATGGGCGCGAGGCCATGGCGCCGCATTCGCTGGCATTCACCATGATTGGGGCATCACTCTTGTGGGTGGGCTGGTTTGGATTCAACGTGGGCTCCAACCTCGAGGCCAATGGGGTTGCTGCGCTAGCCTTCGTCAACACCTTCGTCGCGACGGCGGCCGCCACCGTGGCTTGGTCGTTCGCGGAGTGGATGAGTAAGGGCAAACCGTCGATGCTCGGGGCGGCCTCGGGTGCAGTGGCTGGCCTGGTTGCGATTACGCCGGCCTGTGGTTACGTCGGGCCGATGGGTGCGATCGTGATTGGTTTGCTCGCCGGCGTTGTCTGCCTGTGGGGTGTTAACGGCCTGAAGCGCCTGCTCGGTGCGGACGATTCGCTGGACGTCTTCGGCGTGCACGGGGTTGGCGGAATTTTGGGGGCCTTGCTTACCGGGGTGTTCGCGGCGCCATCCCTAGGCGGCACCGGTGTGTTCAATTACGTCACCAATGCGGTGTCGCCCGACTACTCCATCATGGACCAGGTCTGGATTCAGGCGCAGGCCGTCGGCACGACGATCATTTGGTCCGGGGTCGTGTCGGTCATTGCCTACAAGCTGGTCGACGTCGTGGTGGGCTTGCGGGTATCTGAAGATGAAGAGCGCGAAGGATTGGATATCTCTTCGCACGGCGAGTCTGCTTATCACTCTTAATTTTCTCGAGTGTTGTTCGATGTTTGTTGGTGGTTAGTCTCCTGCGCGCGTTGAAGGATGCGCTTTGGCGGCGGACCCTCTCCGGAGGTTCCGCCGCTTTTTTGTCTGTGGCGGGCAGAACCCACGGGCGGGACGATCTGCTAGTCTCGCGACCGTTGCCCTCTCAAGTTGAACGCAAACGCCATGCAAACCGAACGTACGCTGACTCTGACCATGACCTGCCCCGATGGCGTGGGGATTGTGGCGGCCGTGAGTCAGTTTTTGGCCGACCGCGGTGGGTGGATCGTCGAGGCTAACCATCACTCCGATCGGACCACGGGTCGGTTTTTTATGCGCAACGTCATTCTGGGTTCGTCAATCGATCCCGACACGCTTGCGCAAGCCTTGGAGGATGAATTCGCGCCGATTGCGCAGCGCTTTGGGATGACTTGGCGACTTGCAGATTCTGCGCGCCGCAAACGCATGGTGGTCCTGGTGAGTCGAATTGACCATTGCCTGGTTGATTTGCTGTACCGCTGGAGCTCGGGGGAGCTCGAGTGCGATATCCCATGCGTGATCTCGAACCACGAGGACTTGCGCCGAACTGTCGAGTGGCACGGGTTGACCTTCCATCACGTTCCATTTGAGCCCGCCCAAAAGGCCGCGGCGTTCGGTCGCGTCGAGGCCCTGGTTGAGGAGGCCTCGGCCGATCTCATCGTTCTGGCGCGGTTTATGCAGATTCTTCCACCGGCGCTGTGCCAGCGTTATCCGGGACAGATTCTGAATATCCACCATAGCTTTTTGCCCAGCTTTGCCGGGGCCAAGCCCTATCACCAGGCCTTTGATCGGGGGGTCAAACTGATCGGGGCAACCAGCCACTATGTGACCGAGGCCTTAGACGAGGGGCCGATCATCGAACAGGATGTGGTCCGGATCGACCATGACGATGCCCCCGAAGACCTCGTGCGGTATGGCCGCGATATTGAAAAGACGGTGTTGGCTCGTGCCCTGAAGTACCACCTTGAGGACCGTGTACTGCTAAATGGTCACCGGACGGTTGTGTTTCGCTGACCGTACGGGGTCGAATGCTTTCTGGAGGCAATGCCCATGGTTCCGCACCTCATCACCGCGCTTGAAGGACCGCTACAAGATCTGGAGCGCCGCCTCCTCGACGCGAGCGCCGAAATTGAGCGTTGGTTTCGGCTGCAGTGGCAGGACCACACCCCGCCCTTTTACGGCTCGGTCGATTTGCGTAACGCGGGGTTCAAACTCGCTCCCGTGGACACGAATTTGTATCCTGGCGGGTTTAACAACCTCTCGGACGACGTCCTGCCGCTAGCAGTTCAAGCTGCAATGGCGGCCATTGAGCGGGCATGTCCGGAGGCACGCGAGTTGTTGCTTATTCCGGAGAACCACACCCGGAATCAGTTCTATCTGGCGAATGTTCTCCGTCTGGGGACGATACTGCACCAGGCGGGTGTGGCCGTCCGTTATGGATCGCTGAACCCGGAGGTCACCGAGCCGACCCTGCTCGATGCCGCGCATGGGCAGCAATTGCTGGTCGAGCCACTGCGCCGGCGCGCTGACCGGCTCGGTCTTGAGGGCTTTGATCCGGACCTGATCCTGGTCAATAACGACCTTTCCGCTGGGCTGCCCGCCATGTTGCAGGGCCTGCGCGATCAGGTGCTCCTGCCCCCGCTACATGCGGGTTGGGCGGTGCGCCGCAAGTCGCATCATTTCAGCGCGTACTCTGAAGTAGCGCAGCAGTTTGCCCAGATGCTGGGCATCGATTCCTGGCTGATCAATCCTTATTTTGCAACCTGTGGGCAGGTCGATTTTCAGGCCCGCGAAGGCGAGGGTTGTCTGCAGGACAACGTCGCGTGGTTATTGGCCAAGGTGCGTGCCAAGTATCGCGAATACGACATTCAGGAGCAGCCCTTTGTGATCGTCAAAGCCGATGCGGGCACCTATGGGATGGGGGTGATGAGCGTTCGCGACCCTTCGGACATGCTCAACCTGAATCGCCGGACCCGCAATAAGATGGCGGTCGGTAAAGAGGGGCGCTCGGTCCAGGAAGTGATCCTGCAGGAGGGCGTGCCGACGGTTGAGGCGATTGAGGCGGGTAACGCAGAGCCGGTGGTCTACATGATCGACCGGTGCGTGGTTGGCGGCTTCTATCGCGTCAATGCCGAGCGCGGCCGCGACGAAAATCTGAATGCCCCTGGCATGCGGTTTGTGCCTTTGCCCTTTGCAGGGCCCTGTAACCGTCCCGACCATGCGGCAGCGCTCGAGGATGCGCCGAACCGGTTTTATGCTTATGGTGTGATCGCCCGCCTCGCGCTGTTGGCCGCGTCGGTTGAACTGGAGCAAACCGCACCCGTTCAACCTGGACTGGACAACCCGACCGGACAACCCGACTGAACATCAACCCTGGATCCCGCATGCGATTGCTTTTTGTTGCCGACCCGCTCGAGTCCTTTCGAACTTACAAGGACTCGACCTACGCCATGATGGTGCAGGCGCAGGAGCGCGGCCATTCGCTGTA